>JBMOLJ010000112.1:0-29953 GCA_049324235.1 Bacillota bacterium | reverse complement strand
GTCACCCTGCCTGACGCCAAGAGCGATGAGCGCGCGGGCAAAGGTATCGACATCGTCGCGGAACTCAGCATACGTTCGCGTGTAATCCATTACGGTATACCGGAAAGCATACTGATTGGGGAACTCGTCGACCATGCGATCCAGCACCTGCGGGAAGGTCAGGTCTATGAGCGTATCCTTCTCCCAGACATATTTCCCGGTTTTGGCGTTATTGTCGAACAGGCGTCCTTTGACCTGGCTCCTTTGGATATAACGGCTGATGTAATTGGCAAAATTCGGAAACACCACGCCAGCGTCGTCAAGATCGGGCGCCCAGCGCTTGACCCATTCAAGCGAAATATACCCGTCATATTTGATGGAGCTTAACGCCAGCATCATATCGTCGATAGGCAGGTCTCCCTCGCCCATCATGCGGTACTTCACCACACCGTCTTCTACGACGGAATCCTTGATATGCACGTATTTAATATAGGCGCCGAGGTTTTCCACCGTTTTCCCTGGCTTTTCACCCGCAAAGCGGTAGGGATGGTTTAAATCCCAAAGCGCGCCGACCGAATCGCTTCTGATCTCATTGAGCAATCGGCACAGGCGGGCGGTATCCGCATAGACGCCGTTCGTTTCCACGAGAAGGGTCACGCCTTTTCCCTCGGCAACCGGGACAAGGCGCTCCAGCGCGGCAAGAACAACGGAGTCGTCCACCTCGCCGGCAGGCTGCGGCTCAAGGTCGGCAAGGATGCGGACATAAGGCGTGCCAAGCCTGGAAGCCAGCAAAATATATTGGACGATCTCTTCATGGTTTTCTTCTGCTTTTTCAGCAAACTTCAGGCAGCATCCTGATGAAAGACAGGGTATTTCAAGATGCAGCTCCGATAGTTTTTTTACAGTTTGCGGGAGCTGGGATTCCGTAAACGGCGGCGCCTGAACGGCGAAAATTTCGTTTCCCAGTCCACGGATCTCGATGCCGTCAAAGCCGAAATCCTTGGCCATGGCATAGATATCCGGCCAGTCAAAGTCGGGACAACCGAGCGTTGAAAAAGCAAGTTTCATCATTTTATCCTCACAAAATTTATTAGGCAAAACAGCCCGCATATATTGGAACAAAAAAAGCCTCCATCTCTTATGATCCAAGAGACGAAAGGCTTAAACTTCCGTGGTACCACTCTTATTGGTATAAAAATACCCTCTTTCAAGCATCCTGTTAAAACACAAATGCCCTCTCCTGATAACGGCGAGACCCCGTTTACACTTACTTGCTTTAGGGCAATAACAGCCTTTTTAGCTTTCGGCGAACTGCTCAAGGGTGAGCGTACATCTGCTATGGCGCGCTGTCTTTCAGCATCCAACAGCTCTCTTTGGCGCCATACTGCAATATGTTTCCCTGTCATTGCATTTCACTGATTTATTTTGTTATCCTATCAAATGCCGCAACGTCTGTCAAGTAAAAACAAATGTGTCATTATACTAACGCAAATACCTGGCCAGATATGCGTAATCCTGCCGCTTGGCCGAGTCCATCAGATAAGCCGATGCGGTTGCCCCTTCCCTTCTCTGCCCGTTTAAAATCCGGATCATGTTCCGCGCATCCTCTATACCGATGCCATGCCCGTAATACCGCCCATTGCCAAGATAAAACACGTTTTCCCCCTGCCATTCCGGGGTCATCGGATCCACATCGGGATTCATAAAATATCTGGCGTCGCCAGGCAGTTCGTCCACGGGTTTAGACTTTTCCACAATAGCCAGATTGCGGTCTATATGCAGCCAGTTCATCAGAAAGATTTTTGAATAAAGCTTGTTGAACTGCTCCTCCGGCAAAACATCCAGAACCGCCTTGTACCAGACGATAAACATTGCCGTGGAGCATTCGGTGCCGTACAGCCGGCCGCTTTTATAAATATCGCGAATGGCGTCGGAAGGACGGACATTCTCCTTAAGCTCAAAACCTCCGCTGTCGGTCCGGTTCCAAAACTCGGGATTTGCCCTCGAATCGCGGAAAACCTCGAAATCCATACCGCTGCGATGAAGATCACGGGCTGCCGTCACGATGCTGTTGCGCAATTTTAATTCCATTATCAACTGGATAGGATCATCATACCGGTATGTTTCCTGGCTTTTCGCCATAGTATCGAAGATGCTTTGCTGCAGGGCATTGGGCGAAAAGCCTTGCATGGCCGGCATTGAATCGATTTGTTTCCGGTTTATCTCAATCATTGCGACGCTCCCTCCTGCAGTTGCCTGGCAGATTCGATTTGTTCGATAAGAGGGAGCTGCATCCATTTATCCCATTGCGCCCTGCTGCTCCTGTGCAGCCGTTGGGAATATGCGCTCAGCAGTTCTCGGTCGGATGGTTTCAGCCCTGTGAATTCGTTTATCCTCGATTGTTCCCGTGAAGACAACGGCGGCAATTCACCGCTGGCGGTCAACGGCTTTTGCAGGTACTTAAACTCCTGCAGCACCTCAAATCTGCGCGGGTTCCAGCCCTTCAGGCTGCTTTCGCCGGTATATCGCAAATAAGGCTTATTGTCGTTGATCCACCGCATTACGCATTGGTACTGTTTCACAGGATCGGCTGTATTCGCCTCAAAACAGGGGATAAACCCGAGCAGCCTTCGCGCGAGTTCCACATCCTTCGGTTCTGTTGCACGCAGGCGTTCGGCTACCATAGCTAGGCAGTCGGGATCCCTGCTCTCAAAAAACGCCCACTCGGCATCATAGGCATTGAGCCCTTTCCTGTTCCGGCTGAAGATTATTTCTTCGATGGGCTTCAGACTGGCCTTGTCATGGTTTTCCCTGGCCAGTAAAATTGCCGTGAAATCCATGACCCTGTCATACTCGTCGCCCAAATCCAGCTCCGTGTGACCGGTCTGCAGCATCCATTTAAGCACAGGGTAATGCTCCGGTTTCAGTGCGTATGCTCTGGCTTGTTTTGGGGATGTGAGACCCTTTGTAACCGCAAGCGCCAAATGGTTGCGGTTGTTCAAATACGAATCCAGCGCCAGTTTCATGATTTCCGGCCGGAGTATGTACAACCACGGGAACCGCAGGGCGTCATCATTGAGCACGCGCATTGCACGCGATGCGTCCCGTTTAAAAAGACTGTAAAACCCGCTTCGCATTTGCTCGTTGCCATACTGACTTCTGACGCTCTCCAGAAATTCCATCTCTTTCATATTGCTACCATTTCCTTACCCGCAATGCCATGATTCTGCTTCATCTTATGTTCCGGAGAAAGAAATGTTCGCGTAAGAGGCGACAAACGCACCATATTATCCAGCCATAATGCATTACGCGCTCAGCGAGAAAAAATAAGTAATAACGAAACTCATCAATAATTTTCGAAAATATTAGCAACACAGAGCCAGCAGCAATTATTAGTGTTTTTCGTTTATCATTCGTCTGTTTCGACATTATTTGAGTATTGCCAGTGTCATCAAGCCGGCTTATACTTAAGTTAAGCTCCAGAGATACCTTGGGAGGAATATCGACAGAGCAGAAAGTCCCGTATGCTGAATACGGAAAAGAGATAAGGGACGCGAAGTTCACGAAAGTGAATGACAGTCGCTATATCGGAAGATAACGAAACGGAATATGAAAATATAAACCGAAGGGTTTACAGAAGTAATAGGACGTGGAAGTTCAATCTGAAGACGAAGAAAATCTCCGGCTGGCTGCAAAGAAGAGAAAACCTCGATAAGGATTCGCTGGAGCTTACTATTTCTTTTTCCCCTCTCTTATTCGTTGTATATACAAAAGCCGTCAAAGCATAGAATCAAATGTAACACAAACCTGCCATACTTTCAAACCGGGAGGGATCAACATGTCTGCTGCCGCATCCGAAATTATGAGCACGCACGTCATCAGCGTTACTATGGATTCCAATGTGGGCGAAGCGGTTGAGCTTTTTGCAAAAAACAGTATTAACGGCCTTCCCGTGGTAAACAAGGAAAACAGAGTCGTTGGCATGATAACGGAAAGGGACGTTCTGGAATACTCCAACCAGCTTCACGTCATACCTCTGATCGCTTTCTCCGGTTGGGTGTCGCCCTATACAGACGTCACAAATATTGCTTTCTTCGAGAAGGGCTTTAAATCGTTATTGACAACCAAAGTTGAAAAAGTAATGTCCAAAAAGGTGGTAATGGTAAGAAAGGATACTCCGGTGCATGAAATCACGAGCTTAATGATTCAAAAAGAGGTTAACCGGGTCCCGGTAGTTGATGAAGCCGGGCGGCTCATCGGCATTATTGCCAGGTCGGATATTATTCAATATCTGGCATCCCAGGAAGACGAAGGCCAAATAATCACATCCGGAGTCCTCTAATCCCTTCTTAAACAAGCTGACGGGTTAATTTAGAGAGGGGAAATGTCATGAAGGTTCAAAAAAGCGACGGCAATATGCAGGAGTTTAATATTGAAAAAATCATGTTGGTAATCGGGCGAGTATCGGATGAATGTAAACAATCCTTGACCCTTGGCGATATTCGTGCAGTGTCTAATGCAGTTCAAAAAATTTTGAGGGAAAGCTACGATGAAGTAGTTTTATATAGCGAATTGAGACAAATCATATCCAATACCTTGACAGACCATGGTTTCGATAACATTGCCATTGCATTCATGCGCGGCAGGGAAAACGGCGAGTAAATACATGGCTTAAAAGAGGGAAGCGTTGAGGCTTCCCTCTCACCTAATCACAGGGATTCCGTTAGGCCTCAAACACCCTGGATACTTCTTTCAACTGTTCCACAACGGCTATGTGCTGCGGACAGTGCCGCTCGCACTGCCTGCAGCCGATGCAGTCGGACGGTTTCCCAAAGTCCTGTGTCAGATTCAGATAATAGAGTTCATGGTTGCCAAACAGCCCGTACTGCTTCTGGTTATTATACAGCGCGAAATATTTCGGTATCGGTATCCTTTTCGGACAGCCTTCCACACAGTACTGGCAGGCGGTGCAGGGGATGGCAATGCTGCTGTTGATGATATCCGTTGCCTTTTTTATGATTTCCTTCTCTTCGTCGTTCAAAGGCGCCACATCCTGCATATAGCCTGTGTTGTCTGCGACCTGTTCAAAACTGCTCATGCCGCTGAGCACCATAAAAACATTATCCAAAGAAGCCGCGAAGCGTATGGCCCACGAAGCCGCGCTCATATCCGGGTGATAATCCTTAAACAGTTTATCCGCTTCATCGGGTACGTTGGCGAGCGCGCCGCCTTTGACCGGCTCCATGACAATGACGGGCTTCTGGTGCTTTTTCGCCACCTCATAGCATTTGCGGGACTGGATGCTTTCGTTTTCCCAATCCAGATAGTTGATCTGCAGCTGCACAACCTCCATTTCAGGGTGTTCTGTCAGGATTCGCTCCAATACTTCCGCATTGTCATGGAAAGAGAATCCGACGTGCCTTACTTTTCCCTCTGCCTTTAATTTTTGCATAAATTCAAAGCCGCCGTATTCGAGCATGTTGGCATAAAATTTCACGCCAAGGGTATGCAAAAGATAATAATCGAAGTATTCCACCCCGCAGCGTTCCAGCTGCTCATCAAATATCCTCTGCAAATCCGCATGGCAGGTTACCACATGAGAGGGCATCTTATCCGTGATGGTGAAGGCATCCCTTGGATATCTTTCCACCAGCGCCTTTCTTGCCGCAACCTCGCTCATCCCCTGATGGTACCGGTATGCCGTATCAAAATATGTAAAGCCTTTGGCGAGATAATGGTCCACCATCTTGTTCACAAGCTCCTGATCGATGCTTTCAGGGTTATTCTCGTCGGTTACGGGCAGCCGCATCAACCCGAATCCTAATTTTTTCATAATGTATTCTCCTTACTCTTTGCCTTCAAAAGATCCAATGTCTGCTTTATTTCGTCAAATGCGTCCGTCGGATCCTCAATATCCTTGACGGCCTGTTCCATGGGGCAAGGGCCGGTTCCGGCGCGGTTCACAATGCCTTGTGTGAGCGTATCGCAGGAATACTGCACGCCGTATTTCAAAAACACTTTTACCGCTTGTTCGCTCATTACCGGGGCATAAACCTCTGCAACCCCGGCTAACACAAAGAGCATAGCTGCGGCTTTTCCGACAATTTTATCCGCGGCGGAAAATCCGTTTAAGTTGACACCGGCGGTTAAAAATTCCACCATAGGGGAAATGCCGCTCAGGGCGCTCGTATGGACGATGCCGTCCTTGTAAAGCACGCAGGTATATTTGCCGCTTAGAAACAGCGTTTTTGCGTGATCTATATCAGTCATTTAATTTTTGCCCTTTCTAATACGGAACATAAGCAGGGGAAGCAGACACCACTGGAGCAGGATGCCAGGCAAGCCCGTGATTACTGTGTTCCAGATCATGGCAATATCCGCAGTCCGGCTTCCCAGCCCGTAAACAGCGATAAGGACAGCTGCGGCTCTAAGCATCCGGCCGGCGATCTGTGCCAGCAGGAGTTTGGCAAACACCGGCATTTCCACCTTGCTTAACGCTCCGGCCGTAAGCCCGTAACCGGCCAGTTCAAGCATAATAAAGGGGAGCATAGCGGCCGCCGGCATACCGGACAAAGCAAAACTGACCAGAGGGCTCAGAGCACCGGCAATAATACCGGCGGCAGGCCCGGCGAGCAGTCCGGCCAGCAGTACCGGCAGGTGCATGGGTAAAAAGGTTTCGCCCAAGGCGGAGCCCAGCCCTGAGACTGCGCCCACAGCGTGAAATATCTGCGGCAGAACCACAGCGGCAAAGACGGCTGCGGCAGCAGTCAGTGTCTTGGCTTTTAAGTTTTTGTTCGCAGCTAATAAATGTATCATGAAACCGTCTCCTTTTGACAATTAATCTGTGGCGGGGAGGCGTAACTTTTTCGCTACATGCTGTCTTCATTCACACCTGTTTCCCCGTTTCATAGGCCTGCCTCATTGCGCTGCTTTTCTTGATGTCCCCTATATTCCATGCGCCGGTCCCATAGATAACACCCTTTTCTTTTGCTCCGTCAAGGCAGAAGGTGAATCCCCTGAATCCCTCCAGGGTTCTTTCCATTGCCTGCTTTTTGCTGTCAGCCGCGGAGACAATGAAATATATCTCCTTGTTGGTGATTTGGGTATACCGGCAATAGGTTCTGTCAATCAATGTTTTCATCTGTGCACTCATGGTATAAAAATATACGGGCGTTGCCATCACGAGCACATCGGCCGCTATCATTTTCTCCAACACCCCGGCCATGTCATCCTTCTGAACGCAGTTCCCTCCGTTCCCCTGACAGGCATCACAGGCCACACAATAATTGATTTTTTTATCTCTTAAAAGGATTTTCTCAACCTGATTCCCTGCTTCTTTGGCGCCAAGCATGAACTGGTCGCATAAAAGGTCGGAGTTTCCGCCTTTTCTCGGGCTGGCGGACAGCACCAATATTTTTTTACCCACTGTATGTTCCTCCCATATTTAATAGTTTTGCGACGTCGTAAGAAAAATCTATGCTTTGCTTTGTCGTTTGCTTCATCCGTTATGCTTCTGAGCCAAATGCAGAGCAATTCATAGCCCCGTTTTGCATTAATTCTTTTTCTTTTTTCAGAACAGTTTTTTCGTAAACTTCTATTTTGTGATCCAGTGTGTCCAGGGTTCTTTGCATTTCTTCCATCTTGGCGGCGAGCTGTTTCCTCTGCTCCAACAGGATTTCTTTTCTGAGTTCAATCGTTTCCTCTCCCTGCGCGCAAAGCTGGACGTACTCTATCAGCGCCTCAATCGAAAGGCCGGCGCTCCGCATGCATTTTATAAACGCAATCCACTTTAAATCCGTTTCCCCGTAATCCCTGACACCTCTTCCGTTTCGTTTTACAGGCGGTACCAGCCCGATTCGTTCATAATAACGCAGCGTATCCGGCGAGATTCCGTATTGTTCGCCTGCCTCCGTAATTGTCACACCCTCACCTCCCTGATAAGAGCTTAGCACTTGAAGTTCACTCCAAGTCAAGCACTTTTTTTTCATAGGCGTGCAATAAATTAATTGAAGCCTGTTTTGTCCGCATGTCCCTGCCCATTGCAGTTGCAAATATAAAAAAGGTTTCCTGAGCCATGTGTGGACGCCAGCCGGTATTGGCCGGAATGGTCGCAATGCTTAGGAAACCCCCGTGTCGTACATGTTGTTAGTGTAAATAAGCCATGTGTATAAGCATCTCCTCAACCCGCAGAATCCAATCAGGGTTTTGCGTACACCACCGCAGAATAGCTCCCGTAAACCTTCGTGCTGCCCTCCAAATGGTAAGCGCGCACCCTGAAGTAATAGGTTCTCCCCGTTTTTAAACCGGTGTTCGTAAAACTCGTTCCCGACACCGTCCCCGCCGGTGAAAACGGTCCTGATGAAGATGAAGCTCTGTATACCACATACTTCGTCGCACCGCTGACCGCGCCCCAGGTCACCTTTATGCTCGTGGACGAGGCCCTTGCGGCTTTTACGGACGCCGGCGCCGCGGGAACGGGTATTGCGGAGACTACTGCGGAATAGCCGCCGTATACCATTGTGCTGCCTACAACTCGGTATGCGCATACCGTATAATAATACGTTTTCCCTGTCGTTAATCCGGTGTTCGTGAAACTTGTGGCCGATGTCGTCGCTACCAGCGTATTCGCTCCGGTCGATGAGGTTTTGCGGTATACTTTGTATGCAGTGGCTCCGCTAACGGCCCCCCAGCTTATTTTTATACTGGTATAAGAGGCGCTCACAGCCTTTACGGACGCCGGTGCTGCGGGAACGGGCTTTGCATACTTGCTGCCGGAATAACCGCCATATGTCGTAGTTGACCCTGCCGTGCAATAGGCCCTTACCTTATAGTAATAACCCACGCCCGTTGTCAGGCCCGTGTCCGTATAAGATGTGGCGGACAAGGTTTTTATTTTGTTATACGAACCTCCGCTGGTCGCGCGGTACACCTCATATCCCGCAGCCCCCGATGCCGACGTCCACGTGAGCTTTACGCTGTTGTACCCCGCTGATGCCGCTGTAAGTTCAGGGGTTGCAATAGCCGCAAACTCCGCCGTGAGCGTACGGTTCGTCGCAGCGGTAAACGCATACGACGCACTGGCAGAGACCTGGGCTCCTCCCTCCAGCCAGCGCACAAACCTGTAGCCTTGGTTTGGCGTCGCGCGCACGGTTACAGTGGCGCCGCTGTTGTACACCCCTGCGCCTGAAACGGTTCCATAGGCCGTATTGTTTGCCGCCGCAGTTATTGTGTACTGCGCCACCCATTTTGCGTACAGCGTAGTATCGGCAACCACCTTATCGGTATCAAAGTTCCAGGCTGTTGTGCAGGCTGCCTGTTTATACCATCCCTGAAAGAGATAGCCTGCCCGTGTAGGTTCATCAGGAGCGGTTATCAGAGTATTGTACTGTGCCGTCCTGGCTTCAACCGCACTTCCTCCCTGGGAATTGAAGGTCACAGTATAGGTATTGATCGTCCATTTAGCATATAGCGTGGTATTGGATACAACCGTATCAGATTCAAAATCCCACGGCGTCGTACACTCGGCATCCCTGTACCATCCGCCGAAAGTATAGCCGGTGCGGGTCGGGGCCGCCGGAGCGGTGATCTTCGCGTTTTCGAGATAATCGGCGCTTTGCACAGAGCTCCCGCCCTGGGAATCAAAGGTAACCGTATATACTGCACCCATTGACCGCAGCGTGTCTGTCCGGCCGTTCCCGTATACGCTGTCAAAACCCGCATCCCCCAGGTCCACGCTTGCGTCCATTATACGCTGCGTCACCTGCGACGCGTTCAGGCCCGGGTATTTCGACCGGATCAGCGCGGCGATTGCGGCTACATGGGGCGCCGAGGCGCTCGTACCGTAGAACGGATTTGAAAATCCGCCCGCCCCGGTCACGGCCACGCCGTCTGTCCCGCAGACGTCCGGCTTCTGCCGCGTTTCGGAAAGCATCGTGACCGGCCCCTGTGATGAAAAGCTTTCAATTTCATTAGGCGTATCAGCGTCCACAGCACCACAGGCAATGACTCCCTCAACCGCCGCGTGGCCGAAGATAGAGTCCGGCGAGGTAATATTGTTGCTGTAGTTAGACGCGCCGCCGGAACAATAGATATAAACCTCCAGTGTCTTGGGGGTCGGCGCGTTATAGGCATGCACCACAACCGACGCTGTAATTTGCGAACCTGTCGAGTTCTGGTAATAAAAAGCTTCGAGAGGGTCTTGCGAACCGCTCTGCGTATCCTCGCTTCCCGTATAAGTGGTTTGATAATTCGTGCTCGTCAGATATAAATCGTAGTCGCTGCCCGACGCTCCAAACGGTTCGTTCCACTCCAGAACAACAATTACGCTTCCCCCGTTGGGGATATTGACATACAGGTCCTGATAAGAGCCTGTGCCGCTGCTGAAGTCATGCCATCCATACCCGTCATCATAGAATTGACCCTGGTAATGGCGCATGCCGGAATTACCCGCCGATGACGCGAAAACGACCTGGTTGGACTGCACAATCTCATCGACATGGCTCGCTATAACGCCATCCTCAAAAAACGGCTCGAGTATCCAGGAAATATCGTCGCATATGATGCTGCATCCGGCGCTGACCAAAGCATCTATCGCTTGATTGAAGGCGAGCACATTATCGCCGCAGTCATGGAAATACAGCTGTGCGCCGGGCGCAAGGTCGTGCACGATTTCCAGCATGGCTGTTCCTTCGTCCCCGCCCTGCGTGTTGCTCAGGACGGTGACGCCGGCGGGCAGGTCGCCCGAGGCTATGGCCGTATTTATGTTATCGACGCCGTCGGATATGATGCCTATCTTCACGCCTGAGCCGTCTGTTTGCGCCTGCACGCGCGCCAGGTCCGCCCTGAGAACGGAATCGCCCTCGGATGTTACCGAACCCGTATTGATCACCGGCCGGTGCACAGTCTGCACAGTTTTCACGCCGTCGAGAGAGGCCAGCTCTTCCAAAGCGCTCAGCTTAATCCATGCCACAGCAAGGTTGCTTTTTGTATCTTTATTTTCGATTTTGCTTACATACCCATCTATTGCGCTGAAACTTACGCCTGGTTTCATCTGAATATAAACGTAGGCCTTCATATCCAGAATGCCTTTGTCCCCGCTGCTTATTACGCCCGGTGCAATCTGGCCCTGTTTTTGCATTTCTTTAACCAAAGCGGTTTTGGATTTGCCGGAGGGCAGCATATCGTCTTTAATAAGCCGTAATAATTCCGTTCCGATTTTCTTCTGCGCTTTATTCAGTCCGGCCTTTTTCTCCGTTATGCTCTTGATATCGAGCTTGTCTTTGGCAACAGCGCCCGATGTGTAGGATGGAACTTGTGTGTTTATGGGCGCCGGCTCTGCCTGCGCATATATATTAACCGGAGCCGCCTGCGCATTTGCGGCAAAAAGAAAAACGATTGCAAGACATATTGCGAGACCCTTTTTCCCCAACATTTGGCTTCCTCCCACAATTCCATTCTAATCCGTATTATACTATTAAACCGATTTACGTACATAGAACATAAAAAAACATGCTGATAAGTCAGCGAAAAGACTGGAATAATCCCTCCCTGCCTTATCGTATCATTTGTTGGTATATTATTTCAATAGCATAATGGCATTGTGCTCCTTGTGCCGAGACGCCGCCTTGTTCAGGAAGTCCTGCTCCCCCACCCGATATTGCCGGACGCGTCGTTGAAAGTTCAGCGAAAAAGCATCGGTTTGTCAGGCATGAAAAGCCCTAGAATTATGGTGGGATGCGGATAGCAAAACGCTAAAAACCGGGGCGCACAGGTAACCTCACCATCTGCACATCAAACAAAAGAACGCATGAAGGACCCGCGGAAACGGGTCAGGAAAGGAGCAGGACAAATGGCCAGAACACAGATTATGAATCCGGCTGACCCGATCAACATCCGGGACATCAACAACATGTTTGCGGAGCTATACCTGAAAGAAACAAGGACAGCCTTAATAGACGGAAGCAGGGATTTCAGGGGTGCCGTAAGGGTAAAGATGAACGGGCCGCACCACGCTGTTTTCCGGGACAGCAGTACGCCGGGCATTGCCCTTTTTGGCGTGGGAGCAAACGACGCTACCGAGTTTACCGCACAGATGCGCATTGGGAACGGCGTGCTGCAATTCACGGATTCCAGCGGCACGTACGACGTTCGGACGGCAAAAGGCACAAAAAAAACGACGTTGTATTCCGGCGCTACCGCTCTGGCTCCCCAGGATTATATGTTTTCGGCAACGGCTGAACACGATTTTTATACATTATTACTACGAAGCAATACGAACAGCGCACATTACACGAATGTGGCAATATACCCGAATGGATACCAGTACAAGTTTGTGAATGAATACCATGTACAGAAACAACTCACCTGCCGCGTGTATTCTGACAGGCTGACGGTTACCCAGTATAACGGCGCATGGCTATTGGTAAACGTGCACGGATACAAAATAGGCTGAGGGGAAACTGGCATTGGAACGTTAGAAGGGGGATAGTCTTTCGGCGTATCCGTGCATCTGGACCGGATTCGGGGCAGGCGTCATCACGGACTACGACGGGCTGGAAAAATCACAAAACTTTTTCATACCCTTTACAGGCCCCCTGGCGCGGGACGATTTAATGCCGCGGAGAGTCTTTGACAAGTATTAGGGCCTGCATAACGCTAACAGCTAAGTCTATCTGGGATTCCATATTGGTGGCTGATAACATCGATAATAATGAGCCTTTTTCCGTCGTGACATAACGTGGCTTTAGAGAGTTTAATACGATAGCGCATACGTCGTAATAGCATTTTTGACAATGGCACATCTCATAAGTTTCCATCATTTCTTTGACTTTGTTCCTTACCAGTTCCTCACTTATGTTTATCAGCAAAAAATCGTTTTCAATCCTGTCGTTTACCATCTAAGCTTTATTATACCTCCCCGATATTGCGTTTAGAATTCATGCAATATTATTATAGTAAACCATAAAATTATAATATAACAAGTAAAGAGGCAATTTGCCGAAGCGTTAGCCGTCATCTTTTATAATGAGCCAATTCCGATCGCCAAGCAGGCAAAAACCTCTCGTTTTTGGCGCGCGGTTTTGACTATTCGTATTATTTTTCATGCATTATCATCCGATATAATATTAAAGCGTTAAACAACTGCATTTTATAATCAAAGAAGTGAGTGGTAAATTGGAAAATTATGATGATTTCACTGAGCTTCAATTCAGTATACTTTCTGAGGTCGGCAATATCGGTGCAGGAAATGCCGCCACGGCTCTATCGCATATCCTAGCTGACAAGGTGATGATGTCGGTTCCAAAGCTTCAGATTATTGATGTAAACGGAATCACTACTATCCTTGGCGGCCCGGAAAATGAAGTAGTGGGCATTCTCGTAAACATGACGGATGATGTGGAAGGCATGCTTTTGTTTCTATTGGATAAGGAATTCATCTGCCTGCTTATAAATGTGCTGATGGACAAAAACATTATGCATTTTACCGATATCTCTGAAATAGATTTATCGGCAATAATGGAAATCGGCAACATATTAGCAGGCTCCTACGTAAGCGCGATTTCGATGATGACCGGCCTGAACATCAGACTGACCACACCTCAAATCGCCATCGACATGGTAGGCGCGATACTCAGTTATCCCGCCGCGCAGTTCGGAGTTATGGGAGACAAGCTGCTTTTTATAGAGGAAGACTTCCTTAGCGGCGAAAGCAAAATCAAAAGCCATCTTCTCATAATGCCTGAACTCAATTCGCTTGACAATATTTTAAAAAGTCTGGAAGTTTATTAGTGAAAAAATTAGTGGTAGTCGGTATTTCCGATCAACAGATAGCAGCGCCGCCGGATATTCTTATTACATATGCGCTTGGCTCCTGCGTGGGAATATGCATCTATGATTTTTCCCGGCGCATGGGCGGCCTTTCGCATATTTTACTGCCCGAGGCCTTTGCGAACTTCAATAAAAAAGATGTCTATAAGTTTGCGAATACCGCCATCGCTGCGCTGGTTTCGGCAATGGAAAGAAAAGGGTGTTTGCGCGCCCATATGACCGCAAAAATCGCCGGAGGCGCAAATATGTTTACCTCCCTTAAAGGAATAAACATCGGAGAGCGAAATGTAAAAACAGTAAAAGAACAACTTCAAAAGCTTAAAATAAGGATAGTAGCCGAAGATACCGGCGCCAATTACGGGCGAACAGTTGAGTTTGACCCTGAAAACGGCATGGTAACCGTAAAAACTGCCGAGAGAGGACAGAAAATTCTATAACAGGTTCTGATAATAGCTATAAAATGCGCTTTTACATTCGAAATACTATCATGCTCTATAGCAAAAACAAATATCACATTAAATGTTACCTATAATCGTTCTTAGGCATATTTATAATCTTTTTCCGACCTTTGCAAGTAAACTGTAAAACTGTACACCTAAGCATGCTTTTCGATTCATGCTGAAGTTAAAGCGAAGCCTTATAATTTTGGGGTATTGTTTCCCCAGCATGGACATTATATAAAATTTTTATACCAGCAGCCCAAATTTTCTTCCCATCGTTACGTATTGTAAGGGCAAAGGACGAAAGGTGCAAAAATATGGAGATTAATAAGAGAGCTGTAGCAGCATTACAAAGTGAAGACGAATTAGAATCCTTAATAAGAGATTATCGTCCCTTTATTGTCTCTTGCGTGGATAAAGCTTTGGGCAAGCATCACACGCTTCGAGAGGATGCTATAAGCGTTGCTATGATTGCATTTGAGGAATCCGTAAAACGGTATAAGCCTGCGTTAGGTAATTTCCTTATGTTTAGCGGAAATGTAATACGTTGCCGGTTGGTTGATTTCATGAGAAAGAACAAACGCAGGGTACATTTGGTTCCGCTCAACAATTACTTACAGGAATGCAGTGCAAATGCGAGTATTAGTATGCCGCAGGATGTGCAAAGCGCGTATAACAATCCATTACAACTTGAAATCGCCGAACTAACCAAAGCAATACATTCAATGGGATTCAGCTTTACGGATGTGGTTAAATCCTCGCCCCGAACCACAAAAACCAGGATTGCATGCAAAAAAGTGGCTAAAATCTTTGCGGGAAATGAAGCGCTCTACCTAACTTTTAAAAAGGCAAAACTGCTTCCCTTACAGCAACTTGAGAATGCGTCAGGAGTATCAAAAAAAACGATAGCGCGCCATCGCAACTATATCATCTGCCTGGCAGAAATATTATCCGGAGAATATTTCTACCTTGCGGAATATGCAAAGCCCCATGAGGAAGGAGAACAAAAATGAATACTGTAATTGAAATTAACGGAAAGCATGCTGTTGTAATGAATGAAAATGGTACATTCGAAAAAATCAAAAATAATGATTTTACACCAGGCCAGCGTATTGAATCCTCTGTTAAAAGAAATAAAAAGCTGCGTTACACCATCGCAGCGGCGTCCGCAGCCTTTGCTCTCTTTATAGCCGGAGGGGCCTACGCATACTGCACGCCTTATTCCCAGGTCAGCATAGATGTAAATCCGAGCGTGGTGATGCATCTTAATTACTTCAATAAAGTGATCCAGGTCCAGGCGATGAACGCGGACGCTGAAAAAATACTGGAAAAGGTAAACGTGTTAAACGATGATATCCAGGTCGCAACCGAGGAATTTATTACAGAGATAGCCAAGGAAGGATATGTAGCCCCCGATTCAGATGCAGCGTTTATGGTAACTACAAATTCTCAGGATCAAAATCGTGCACAGGAAATGCTAAGGGTTACCGAACAAAAAATTGAGCAAAAAATGGAGCAGCTCCATATCCGCGCGGGCATAAATGGAGAATGTATCGGTCAGGAACTGGTTACGCGGGCAAGAGAATACGGCATTTCACCCGGAAAACTCATGCTGGTCGAACGATATGCCCTCTCTACCGGTTCGCCTGAAAATGTAGATATATCCGCATGGATTAATAAATCCGTGAAAGAGATCATAGCAGCCACTAATGAAAACCGTGGTAACGGTTCAGGGTATGGACAAAACGGTTCTAACAATAATAATGGGAAGGCGTATGATTCCACAGAACCAGGCCCGACCACAACCCTTTCAGGCAATAGCGGATCATCTTCCGGCGGCTCAACGGCAGGTTCCCAAAACGCATACAAAAACCAACAGCAAAACGGTGCGGGAAAACAGGCCACAACACCTAAAGCAAGCTCTGCTCCAACATGTACATCTGCCTGCAATCCAGCGTCCACACCTAAAAGCAATCCTGTCTGTACTTCAACGTGCAGCCCGGCGGGTGATGAAAATAAACATCAGTACGGCCAAAACGGCAACTAGATAATATCGATGCAAAGGGGAGCTCCTGCTCCCCTTTTTTTATCCAAGGCAACCCACGACCTTGGCGTGTATCCCCTTTGTATTTTATCAGCTTTGCTGCTGCGGCGGCGCTGATACTACAAAAAGGACGCAACATAGAGGCATACTACTTAATTTCTAAAATCCCAAATAGAACATATAGAGCGCGATCATTAAGATAATACTGCCCAGAAATATTTTGAGTATTTTGCTGGCTTTGCCATATTTTTCGCTGGCAGTCAGCTTTTTCACAAACCCAACGGAGGTTCCTGCGACAAGCACCAATACGCTGTGTCCAATTGCGTAAAGAAGAAGAAGCAATACCCCCCACAAAAGGGTTCCTTGCCCTGCAACCACAGCCAGCAGCACGATGAGCACAGGGGTTGCACAGGGTGAAGAAAATACTCCTCCGAGGATTCCAGCAATCAACGCCCCGATGTATCCCTTCTTCGTGCTTTTGCTTATAAGAAAGGTTGAGGGGATGAAGTTGTATACCTCCCATGTTTGCAGCGCCATTAACAGCATCAAAATGCCCAGAACGATATACCACCAGGACGCGGTGGTTCCCATGAGCGTGCCCGCCAGCGATGCGATTACACCCAAGGCCGTAAAAGTCACGGCCATACCAGCGGCAAAAACCAGAGAAAGCCTGAACGCTTTTCCGGGGTCGTTATTGCCGCCTCCGACATACGCTATCACCAAGGGTATACTGGAAAGAGAGCAGGGAGTAAACGATGTAAGAACACCGGCAAGCAGCGCCAAGAGCGGCGCGAGCCAGAAGTTATTCGCAATGACAGATGATAGGGTTTGCAGCCACTGGTCAATCATCCGCAACACCCATTTCCGCAAAGACCGCCTTGACCTGTTCCTCCGTCATTCCTCCCATGTGCGCGGTATAGACATGTTCCTGCGTATCCCTTAAGGTGTACATTTGCAACTGCATTCCTTCAGGGTCACTCGGGACATAGGGCTTGCCTTTTGCATCAAAAAAGAACTGCGTGGGTATAACCTGAACGGGGAATTCCGCTGCCGCATCAGGGTATTTTGAAATATCGACAAATTTGACAATGACCTTTCCCTGCCACTCCTCGTTTAATTTCTTCAATACAGGAGCCATCTCCCTGCAAGGAATACAGGTTTCGGCCCCAAAGTCGATGAGAATGGGCAGCCCATAGGCTTTGAGCTTCTCCAGATCAATCGTACTGGCTGCAAGCGAAAAATCAGGGTTTGTTGTTGCTTGCGTCTTGTTAGCTGTATTTTCCACTACAGCTTCAGGCGTAATTGAAATTTCACCCGAAGCCTTCTCATTTGACTTCACGATCCATATCGCTGCAACCAACGCAAGGAGTATAACGGGCAGGATTATTTTAATGGCGAGTTTCTTCTTGTTTGTATTTTTCTCAGCCATAGCAACCTCCTACATCACAATTTCAAAACCCGTATCACCGGCATATTCTATGGCATTACCGGGGCACCGGCTTCCGCATCCTTTGCAGCCTTCTATGCAGCCTTCGGGAAATACCACAGCCGGCGACGGTGCTTTTGACTTATCGTAAACGCCGTTTCTGCACATTTTAACACAAACACCGCATTCCTTACATTTTGCATAGTCGATAACAGGATACCAATTCTTAGACATACATACTCCCCCTTTTATGATAGGTGTCCCGGATTCACTGTTTTTTTATATCGCGATATTCGTAAGAAACCGCGTAATTGGATCGTTTCGCAGGCTATTCAAACCTCTGGTATACCGAAGTGATGAATTTGCCGCGATACACCCTGATTTGAATTGTAAGTATGCAGGGTTCGGGTCTCGTAGAACACTGTGAAACATATGCGACAACATACTGCCTTCTTCTTTTGTCGTAAATCGCATGGTCAAATTGCCACATGCAGCTTGTGGGTTCTTCTGAAACAAGCGCGTCTGCTTTTTCCATAACTGCCGGATGCTCAAGCATAAACTGCGCCCGGGATCTGTAAACGTGTACTGGCACTTCACCACCTCCTTTAGTTCGTTGAAAACGCTTTAACCCGCGATCATTTGAGTAAGATCGGATTTGGACGGCACGCGTCCTGAAAAAACGGTTTTACCGTCTATGATCACCGCCGGGGTAATCATCACACCGTATTTTATGATCTCGCCATAGTCAAACACTTTTTCCAGGCTGGCATCAAGACCGTTTTCCTTTATGATTTCCTCGATCATGGCATAAAGCTTTTTGCAGTTCTTGCAGCCGGGGCCCAGCACTTTGATGTTCATCTTTATGTTCTCCTCATTAATACGTTTTAAGCCATATTTTCCGCTTTTATGTATATTTCATCGATTTCACTCTTTTTCAATAGCTTTTGCGTCATGTATGCGATGGCTGCTATCACGGGCAAATCGATCGCAAACCTTAACAGCATGAATTTCCACCCCATCGATGAAGCTTCAAAAAGCAGCATTGGTATCTTGGTAGTGGACCATGCGCCAATGAATATCAATACATTGGAAAACTTACTGCCTTTTTTCATGAGCATACCGGCCACGGGAAAAGCGGCATACAACGGGCCTGCGGCGGCTGATCCCAACACAAACGCGATGACTATTCCGATAAGCCGCGATTTTTCTCCCATGATTTTTATCATCGTTTCTCTCTTTACCCATACATCCAGCAGGCCGAGTAAGATAAAAATGGGCGGTACTACGGATAGCATCTCGAGCGTATTGTCCCAGGTGATCTGTATGGACTTGCCGCCGATTGATGGAAAGAATATAATGATTAAAATATTAATCAACAGCAATGCCGCAAAAAAGGAATACCTCTTCAATACCTTCATCATCCCAGTATCACCCCGATCACTACGGCTATCACAAAGGAAAACCCCAATGCCAGTCCGTTTCTTATCAGCGTGGCTTTTTTCCCGAAGTATTTAAATTCCACTGGCATGGTTACCACGCCTACCATCATCAACGTCGATATAAACGCGGCCAACTGCATGTATCCTGCTCCATATTGCAATAAAGACGCAGCCAATGGAAAAGCGACGAAGCCCGGTATCAGAGTTATCGAGCCGACCAAACCCAGAATAATTACGCCAAGCCAGCCTGAATTCTTGCCGATGAGCATGGATATGGTCTGTGCATCAAGAATCGAAAGCATTATTCCGATTATTATCAACACCGACAGGAACTGGGGCAGTATGTTTTCAAAGGCTTTCCATGCCTTTTTAAATGCCGCTTTTGTTTTGCCTTTATCCTTCAAAAAAGAAAGAATCAGCAGTATAACGGTTACTGCATACAAAATAATCGTAAACATACATCTCTCCAACCTCCAAATGCTTGCTCTCCCTTTTCAAATCGGCCTGCCAAGGCCGGCTCCCAACCAAGCCGGCCTAGCAAGCAATGAAGTCAGCAAGGGAGGTTATGTAAGCAAGGTAATAATTTTATACAGCGTTACGATCAGGATCATGACCGCAAATATCTGCTTGATTCTGCCGCTCGGAACAAATTTGCTGGTGATCCTTGCTCCCGCAAAAGAGGCAACCGCTCCGAATATGACTAAGGGTATCATAAGGCCAAGGTCCCACTGAGCCGTTCCCAGATGCGGTATCAGCGATGAAAACGACGGCGGGGCAACCGCGAATGCATTGATACCCGCTGCCTTCTTGGCTTCAAATCCGAGCAGGATCAGCGTAGGCATCAGCATGAACCCGGGTCCTACGCCAAGGAATCCCGAGAGGATCGAGATGGGTACGGCAAGTATCAAGGCGAGCTTAAAGTTCTCGGCGCCTTCTTCCCTTTCCTTCACCGGCCTGAACAGCCTGTATGCCAGGAAAAATACCGCCGCGAAATATACGTACCAGATATATACCTGCGGAACGAACTGTACGAGAAACGCACCGATAGGCGCGCATACCGTGGTAACCGCCCCAAGCATCAAAGCTTTTTTCCAGTCGATGTATCCGCTTTTCGCAAAACCGAAAACGGCGAACAATGCGGTAACGCCGTTCAACAGAAGGCTCAACGGCTGCACCTGGTGTACCAGGTCCGGCAGGAACAGACCGAGGAAAGGGATGGCCGCAAACGCGACGCCCAGACCCAGCATCCCCGATACGACCGCAAGGACGGTCATTCCCGCGACTATAATGACAGTCTGCATTTTTGAATCATCATCTCCTTACAACACCTAACTTATCACAGAATGGAGAGCGCCTCCTTTCAGACGCTCTCCATTTCATCCGGCGTTAAAACATACCGTACACAATTCCCGCGATGGTGCTGACCACAACGACGATCCCAACATACGTCAGGGTCTTTTTCCACTTCAGCACTTTGGCAATGACCAGCATGGCCGGCAGAGAGAGCGCCGGGCCGGCCAGCAGCAGCGCGAGGGCCGGGCCTTTGCCCATGCCTGCGCCCATCAACCCCTGTAATATCGGTACTTCGGTAAGCGTTGCAAAATACATCAGCGCGCCCGAAACCGAGGCAAATAGGTTGGAGAAGATGGAATTCCCGCCGACCAGGCCACTAATCCATGATGAGGGGATGAGCGCTTCATGGCCGGGACGTCCAAGCAGGAAGCCCGCCACCAGCACGCCGATGAACAGCAGCGGCGTCACTTTTAATACGTATTCCACCGTAGACTGTAGCCATTTCTTGAGTATGTCTTTCTTGAACAGCAGGAAAGCTACGATCACCGTGGCTAGCAGGAAGAATCCCGAGGCATACCACTTGATCGAATAAATCGCCTGCCATAGTCCTGTATCACCCTGCGGCGCGCCCCAGTTGGCAAAGATCAGGAACCCGATCATTGCGCCTATCAGCAACACCACGCGCCAAAGGTCAACCTGGTCACCGTCGGACTTATCCATCTCGAAGGCGCTCAGGCGCTGTTTTTCCTCTTTCCTGTAAATAAACGCCATAAGCAGCCCGACGATGACGCTGAGCACAACCGCTCCTACGGCGCGGGCTGTCCCTAATTCCGGCCCCAGTATGCGAGCGGTCATTATAATGGCAAGCACGTTGATGGCCGGCCCCGAATACAGGAAGGATGTCGCCGGCCCGAGGCCTGCGCCGCGCATGTAAATCCCTGCGAACAGCGGCAGCACCGTACACGAGCATACCGCGAGGATTGCGCCGGATACCGAAGCGACCGAATAGGCCACGACCATGCTTGCGGCCGCACCGAGGTATTTCATCACCGAATTGCTCCGTACAAATACGGATATCGCGCCGGCGATGAAAAAAGCAGGAATCAGGCAGAGCAGCACGTGCGCCTTGGCGTACTCGCTCATCATCTGTACGGATTCATTCAACGCCGTGGAAACGCGTCCGAGTTCGGCCGGCAAAAAATAAAAGACAACAAAGAATACAGCTAGTATTATTAGTTTTTTTACATCTTTTTTCTCCATAATTCGTCCTCCACCACATCTTCATGTGGTAATATATTCACATATAGCCCATAAAAGGGCAATGCCCTTTTACAAATTCTTCTGTAAAATCTGCTTCATCTCGTCCTTTGACGGGACCGAGCCTTCATGCAGTATCTTGCCGTCCAACATTAAAGCCGGGGTCTGCATAACGCCTGAGTTGATGATATCCATGATATCGCTCACTTTCTCGATGTTGTAGTCCATACCTAGTTCGCTGGCACAGGCGTCCGTCACTTCGGCCAGCTTCTTACATCTTACGCATCCCGGTCCCAATATCTGGAACTTCTTCATCCACAATGCCCTCCTTCTTTAAAATAACTTGAATGCAGCGCAAAAAAACACTGACGCACGGCATTTCCAGTCTGTAAATAATCATCTTGCCGTAGCGCTCGTAATCGATGATTCCCGCCTGACGCAATACTGCCAGATGCTTGCTGGCCGTAGTCCTGTCGCAATCAAACAGGCTGCATATCTCGCATGCACATAACTCGCCTTTTTCATGCAGGACCTTTACGATGCCGAGCCTTACAGGATGCGCCAGCGCTTTGAGAATCTCCACGTCTTTATGCGTTTTTTCGCGTTCCATTTTCTTCATGTGCTAATTTTACCACATATCATGAGTAAACGCAATAGCAATATCGGATTTTTTAAGATTTTCCAATACTATTTGGCTCAGCTTCTTTTTAATAGTATTGCGTCCCTGTATAATTATTTTGCCTGATTAAAGATACTAATATTCCCAGGCTTTAAGCGTCTGCATGTCTTTGCTAATTAAGCAGAGGCGCCCCGCCCAGCTTCTTCTAAATCAAACAGTTCATCGATCATATCCGTCAACACGCCAATGCCTTTCACTTCTTTGTTCTTCATGGGTACCGCCAGCAATAAAGCATTCGGGAATCTTTGCCGTATTTCATCCAGATACTCTATCTGCATGGATCGACGGTGTGCAAACAATGCTGAATCCGTCGCATCTTCCGGTACCATCAGATTGACAGCAACAAGCTGCGTTGGAATGCCCGTTTGTTCCAATTCTGCAGATGCACGCCATGCTTCAATGATAGGCGTTTTCTCCGGGAGCGTCACGAAGCAGAAGGTAGTTTTTTCCCTGTCACGCATCAGCTCAATTACTTTGTCAAAACGCTCCTTTTGCAAGCGGTCGCCATCGCTGATTCTTTGCTCCTCTCCTGCCATAAGCGCAAGCTGCTTGCTCCAGTCCATCGGCAGTGCTAAAAGACGCAACGTATGGCCTGTCGGCGCGGTATCAAATACGATGGTATCGTATGCGTCGCTGGCCGCGTAGCTGATGAACTTCTGGAAACAGGCCATCTCCTCTGTACAGGGAGAATTGAGCTCTTCCTCCATGCCAAGCAGGGTCTCTTCATCAAAACGCCCGCGGGCGTCGTCCAAAACCGTTCGTTTATATTCCTCAAACGCCCTTTTCGGGTCTATTTTCGCAGCAAAGAGATTGGGCATAACTCTCGTAGGCCGTTCCTTAACTACCTTATCAAGCACTGTGCCAATATGCGCGGCCGGATCGGTCGTAATCAGCAGGGTGCGCTTGCCTTCCTGCGCGTTGTATACAGCCGCAAGGCATGCCATCGTCGTTTTTCCCACCCCGCCTTTCCCTGCAAAAAATATGTGTTTTACCTTTCCTTGCTCCGGGATAAGTAAGTTTTTCACTTCCGCATCCGTTTCAATACGCGTTTGTGCTGCTGACGGCGCTGATTTCACATATGGCCTTATCTTCATTTTCGATTTCTCAGGCCCAAAAAGGCTGTCTGCAACTTGCGTAAAGACCTCTGCGCCTTTCAGCTCACGATCCAGCAATTCCATCGTGCGAAAATCCAGGCGCGAAAAACGCCGTTTCGCTTTTTTTAAAACTTTTTGTTGTGCCCTGGCCTTTTGGGATACAAAGGCATTGCCGCACGCTTCATCCGGAATCAATCCGTTTACAATAATCCCCGTTGTTTTTAATCCTATTGTTTCAAGTTCCTTCATCGCACGCTCGGTTTCTTTTAACGAAGTAGTTTCGGCCTGCATCACGAATATAAAGTCGGTCTGTGAGGGATCCCGGAGTTTATCCATCGCCTCGTCAAATTTTCGTTTGTTATCCATGATCATCCCAACCGGGCCCATGCAGGTCTGCCCGCTTCCCGCCGCGCTTTCCTCGATATGCCGGCTCCATTCCACGGGCAACTCCAAAAGCCGTATCGTATGCCCCGTCGGGGCGGTATCGAAAACAATCACATCGTATTCGCTTTCGTCCATAAAATCCACGAATTTTTCAAAGGACGCCATCTCTACGGTGCAGGGGCCGGAAAGCTGCTCCTGCACCACGGAGAGCATATCGCCTTCAAAGACTTCGCGCATTGGCTTAAGGGCGCGTTCTATATACTCTTCAGCGGCTTTGTCCGGGTCGATCTCCATGGCGCAAAGGTTCTGGAATCCCTGTATCGGTGTTATCCGGTGTCCGATCTCCTGTTCGAATACATCGGACAGGTTGGATGCCGGATCGGTAGTCACGATCAGTGTTCTTTTCCCGCGCGTTGCATAATGTACCGCGGTAAGGCAGGCCATGGACGTCTTACCTACACCGCCTTTTCCCGAGAAAAAGATATATTTTGTACTCACAGTATCACTCCCTGTTTCTTGGTAATATGTGCTGTTATATCGTTTAATTCTGGGTACCTCCCTTTGCATATAACCTCGCCGTTGAAGGTCGCGACAGGCAGCACATCTTTCCCGTGTTTTTGCAAAAGTGAGAAAACCGCTGCGTTCTGCTTGAAACGCATCGGATTTTGAGAGATCATATAGCGGGCTATCATCAGTTTGGGATATTGTCTCTTCAACTCCTTTATTATTTCACTTAAATGCAGCATACTCTCGTTGGGCGACGGCCCGCAAAGGCCGGTCGGGCAGCACATGTGGGGTTCGTAAATTTCAAGCATCATTTTGAGCAACTCCATTTCATGATTATATTTACATATGCGCATCTTATGCGAAAAAAAATGTGCGCAATATTTCCGCGCTTTCTCCTTCAGCATAAACGCAATCTCGATTTTTAATATATGCGATGGAGATGCCCATTGTGCACAGGGGTTTGCGACTTCAAAAGATCGGCTATCACATGAGCTTCATTTCATTGTCTTTTGCAGGTTCCCAAACACTTGAAAAAAATACAAAGGGACAACCATAGGCTGCCCCTTATATACGCGTTATTCCAGTTTACCGTTTCACTGTTCTCCCTGGGATGTAAGCTTCTCAGCAACCGCTTCATAGATCAGTTCATTGGATATTCCCCTGTGGAATCTCAGCTTCCCGTCTATTGCAGTTAAGGGTATCATGAACCCCCTTGATATTGCTTTGCTGACATCAGCATAACCGTCTATATCTTCTTCGAAAAGATCAATAAACCGGAGTTCAACCTTATCCTTAATATCACTTGCCTCAATAAATTCCTCCAGAATATCAAACATCTCCCCCATCGTCAATTGCGGCCCGCAACCGGCCGGTCCGCAACCTGGTCCGCATCCACCGCCGCCTGCAGCCTGACCTTTCAATCCAAAAACTTCAATTTTTACTTTTTCCATCGTAATCCTCCCTAATCAAAAACGATATTTGAGACTTTCTGTAAATTATCCAGTCCTTTTATCTCCTTCTCGAACATGGGAACCGTAAGCAATTGTGCGTGTGTAAATGTATCCTCTATTTCATCAAGGTATTTACCCTGCATCTTTTGCCTGTTCTTAAAAAACGGCGTGACTGCCTGTTCCTCGGGAATCACCAGATTCGCCACCACAAGTTGCGTTTTTATCCCGACCGTTTCCAGTTCCTTTGACGCCCTAAACGCTTCTATGATTGGTGTTTTTTCCGGGTACATGACAAACGCAAAGGTCGTTTCATCCTCATTCTTCATCATCTCGATAACTTTATCAAACCGCTCCTTCTGCTTTTTGTCGCCTGCGCTGATCGTGGCCGACTGTCCGGCTTTGAGCTGGATTTGCTTGCTCCAGTCCATCGGAAGCTCCAGCAGCCTTAACGTGTGTCCCGTGGGTGCAGTGTCGAATACGATTACCTCGAAATCGTTTCCGCTCGCGTGTTCAATAAATTTCTGAAACGCTGCCATTTCCTCGGTGCAGGGAGACTCCAGTTCTTCCTTCATTGCTTTAATAGTATTTTCATCAAACTTGCCCTCAGCGTCCTCAATGATGCTTTTTTTGTAATCCTCCGTCGCCTTTTTCTGATCTATTTTTACGGCATACAGATTTTCAACACCTTCAATCTTTGTGATCTCGTCGGTAACCGGCCTATCCAGAACATTCCCGATATGCGCGGCCGGGTCGGTCGTCATCAACAATGTCTTATATCCCTTTTTTGCGGTTTGCACTGCCGTAATACAGGCCAGCGAAGTCTTCCCGACACCTCCTTTGCCTGAATAGAATATGTTTTTTCTTCTTCCCTTTTCGGGATAAATCAACGTCTCGACGCCGTCCTTTTCGCCGTTTCCCGCAAACAGCCTCCCTGCGCTTTTACGAAACATGTCAATCCCTTTCAACTCGGCGTCAAAAAGATCCATGGTCTGGATTGGAATGTTCTTAAAAGCATCTTTTGCCTTTTTCAAATATTCCTGCTGCATTTCGTATCGTGATCTGAAAAAGGAATTGACCGCTTCTGCTTCGGGTATAAAGCCGTTGATAATGATTCTCGTGGTGTTGACTCCAATTTCTTTCAATTCGTTGGACGATCTGACCGTCTCATCCAGCGATGTTTGCTCAGGCTGCATGACAAAAACAAAATCGGTATATCTGGGATCCCTTAGCTTTGCCACGGCCTCATCGTATTTCTTTTTGCTCTCCTGTATCAGAGCAACCGGGCCCATACATGTCTGGCCGCTGCCCTTCGAGCTTTCCTCTATATGCCTGCTCCAGTCTACGGGAAGTTCCAGCAGCCTTATGGTATGGCCGGTAGGCGCCGTGTCAAAAATGATGACTTCGTACTCCGCTCCGTTCATGAAATCAATAAATTTATCGAAGGAAGCCATTTCCTCCGTACAGGGGCCGCTCAACTGCTCTTCCGCGATCTTGATCATTTCCTCATCGAACAAATCCCGCATAGGCGCCAAAGATCTTTCCTTATATTCCATCGTGGCTTTATCGGGATCAATCTCCATGGCATACAGGTTCTCTATGTTTTCGATTTTCGTTACCTTATGCCCGATCTCCTGCTCAAACACATCGGACAGATTTGCAGCCGGGTCTGTGGTAACGATCAGGGTTTTTTTACCCTGATCCGCATAATAGACACCCGTGGTACATGCCATAGAGGTCTTGCCAACGCCGCCTTTACCGGAAAAGAAAATGAATTTTGTATTCATATCGCTGTTACTCCTTTATTACTCCTATCTTGCTTTCAATGTCCTCCAATGTTGGGTACTGTTTCGTTTTGATCACTTTACCGTCGATCGTTGTGATCGGAAGGATATCCTTCCCCTCTTGCTTTATGAGCTGAAATACATCCTGATTCTCCTTGAATTTCAAAGGCTGTTGTGTAATCATATACCTTTCTATCAAAGAATCCGTATACTTCTTTTTTAAATATTCAATGTTCTCATTCAGCTTGACCAAGCTCTCGTCAACGCTCGGGCCGCAAAGCCCTGTCGCACAGCACATGGGCGGTTCATAAAATTCGATTCTCATTTCATCACCTCATAGTTTTCCTTAGTTTTCTCCCGTTATAGCTGAAACCATGCACACGGCTATTCACTCTTTATCTTGGACTTTTCGGCTTTGAAAAACACAAACCCACCGCCTAAGGTAGTGGTTTCATACCACAGTTTGAGATCGATCTCAAACGCTTTCCCGCCATCAAATATCTTCGCAGAAACATTCTCGTTATCCGGGCCGGTCTCAAGCGAGACAATCGTGACCCAATGCCATCTGTCCAGATTTTTCACCTTGCCGTTGGACAGGTTAAGAAAGGCGACGGGGCAGTCACTGTCAAGCCCTTTTGCAATAAAGCTCACAACCGTGGACAACGCGGGGCGCGGCATCCTTTTGTTGGGAATATCCAGCGCACGGCACTTTAGGCCGGCCCTTAGCGTTTGCACATACTCTTTGACTCCGTTACAAAACCGGTCCAGCGTATGTACGCCCTTTTCCGTAGGGGTAACGTGGTCCCATAAGGTTTCCATCAGCCTGATACAATCCGCTTTATTTTCCACTTTTTTTTGCAGGCTGATGATTCCTGCCCCGTGCAGATACAGCAGAATATTAGTCGCCACACTCGGTCCGCAGCCTGATTGGCGTTGCCAGCATGAGCCAAACCATTCCTGATCGCAACCCATAAACATATTCCTTGCGTCTTGAGATATTTGGATATATTCCGGGTTTTTAAGGGACAGAGCAATATCTGTTCTCATGGTTTCCGCTCCGGCTTCCAGACTTGCCTTGCTCTCTGTACTGAACACTAGCCGCAGCCTCCCCCGCAACCCGGTCCGCAGGATGGCATTCTTACAATCGGTCTTGGGCTTTTTATTGAGCTGTTGGTAAAAATATTCACTGCGTTAAACAGCTGGTCATTGTCTTGAGAATCGCATTCGGGGCAGGCGATTATAGCATAATCCCTATCCTTCATTGATAAAGATACCTCGAATTTGTTCCCGCATTTTTTGCATTGAAACGCATATACCGGCATGTATTTCACTCCTATTTACTGATGTTTTTTATGATATTGGTTCTGTCTTTCTTAATTTGATGGCAGGTATATCCACAGCTTATATACATATCAAGCTTTTTTGCATCCTCATTTTCCACACTCGATTTTTCGGTTAAGTATTCATACAGTTTTCCATTAGCTTTTTTAAAACTTTCATCAATTCGATAGTATACCCACTGAGAATCCTTTTTTATTGTAACAATACCTGCTTCTTTAAGTTTACTCAGATGCCGGGATACATTCGATTGCGACATGTCCAGTATTGTTTCTATCTCGCAAACACAAAGTTCTTTATTTAAAAGCAGGTATAATATTCTGCCTCTGTTTTCATCAGCTAACGCTTTAAAAATTTCAACGTTTTTCATCGGTTTTCACCACTTTATATTATTATATGCTCATCTGGTAATATAATGACATTTTAAAAACGATTTGTCAAGGATGAAGTTCTTCATCGGCATTTTGAATTTTCAAAGATTGGTCAATTATTTTAAGGCAACGTCACAGAAGCCAAGCGAGAAAATGTGGTAAAATAGGAATATGAATAAGCAAATAACGCTGTCCGCAGTGAGCGACGAACTGGCGCAGGTCAGGACGAATTTCTGGACCCTGTGAAAGGGTGTATCCCAGATTTTGTGTAAACTCAAAATTGGCGTAAAATAGAGCGATATTTTTCGGACAAAATTTCCAGTTGAGAGTAAATCAGGCCCCAGTCCTTCCGGCGGCCCGTCCATTTTTTTGTAATGTCCATCATGTCCAGGTAGAGCATTTTCAGCAGGCTGTCATCGGTGGGGAATACCGACTTGGATTTGGTCACTTTCCGGAGCTACCGGTTGAAGTTCTCAATAGCATTCGTGGTATAAATCAGCGTCCTGACCTCTTGCGGATATTTGAAATACGTCGAGAGATTCGCCCAGTTGAGCTTCCAGGATTGCCCGATCTTAGGGTATTTGCTGCCCCATTTTTCTTCAAATGCATCCAGTTCATACAGGGCAGTCGCCTCATCTACCGCGGCATAGACCCTTTTCAAATCAGCCATCAGCGCCTTGATATCCTTGTAAGAGACGAATTTGGTAGTGTTGCGTATCTGGTGGATAATGCACTGCTGAATCTCCGTTTTGGGATATACTGCGCTGATCGCATTGGTAAAGCCCGTAAGCCCATCCACGCAAGCAATCAGGATGTCCTCAACGCCCCGGTTCTTCAGGCCGTTTAAGATGCTCAGCCAGAACTTTGCGCTCTCGTTTTCACCGACCCACATGCCCAGCACATCCCGGATACCGTCCATCTGGACCCCGATTGCAATGTATACGGCCTTCTTCACGATCTGGCCTTCGCTGCGGACATGGAAATGGGCTGCGTCCAGGAACACGACGGCATAGATGCTCACACAATCACCAAGAAAGGGGCTGCGAACATGTCCGATAAGATTATACACCTGAATGAGGGAGCCATAAAGCAGGAATTGAAAGAGCTGGTACGCCACAGCGTTGAAGAAACGCTCAATAACCTG
>JBMOLJ010000111.1:0-3566 GCA_049324235.1 Bacillota bacterium | reverse complement strand
CGTTGACCGCCTCGTATACGGCAACAACGTCATTGCCGTCCACAGCTGCGCCGGGGATTCCGTATGCAGCGACTCTGTCGGCGATGTCGGTGACTGTCTGGTGGTTCTTCTGATAGTTGGAGATGCCGTACATGTTGTTTTCGCAAACGAACACGACCGGGCATTTGAAAACGGCGGCATAGTTCAGTCCCTCATGGAAGGTGCCCCTGTTGGATGCACCGTCGCCGAAGAAGCAGACCGCGACGTTATCGGTTCCCCTGTATTTGCACCCGAATGCCGCGCCCATGGCGATGGTCAGGCCCGCGCCCACGATGCCGTTGGCGCCGAGGATGCCGAGGTCTACGTCCGCAATGTGCATGGATCCGCCCTTGCCCTTGCAATAGCCGGTTGCTTTTCCGAAAAGCTCGGCCATCATCATATCCACATTGGCACCTTTGGCGATCATATGCCCGTGTCCACGGTGCGTGCTGGTGATGAAGTCTTTGTCGTTGAGGTTGGCGCATACGCCGGTTGCGACCGCTTCCTCACCTACATACAGGTGAACGAACCCGGGGCACTTGCCCGCTCCGAATTGCTCCGCAGCCATCGTCTCAAACTTACGGATCTTCACCATCGTTGTGTAGAATTCGATGAGTTGCTTGGATGTGATTTCCATTTTTCTTCCTCCTTTACCCTTTCAATCCTAGGTCTTTTTCGTCCAACGAGACCGTTAAGGCCACGTTAGATACCACGATTTTGTCGCCCTCCCCCAAAACAGCAAGGTGAAGGCCATCTGCTTCCAATCCGCCCGGAACCACCTCGATATTCACGGTTCCAAATGGAATCTGCGCTGCAACCTGCGCCTTGTCCACCTGATCGGGATACGGACAGCCAATTCGCACGTTGATGATCATTATGTTCGGGTCCTTGACGCCGAACATCTCAATGATTCCGCACAAACAGCTTCGCGAAATAGCGTCTTTTACTGCCCGGCAGGATGCTTTGGTAACATCCCCGCCATGCAGGTCGGCGCCGTTTCCCAGTTCGACAATGTACCGCTTGATTGCCATGCTCCAGTAACCACCTCCATGTATAATGATCCCCGGAAACCATACGCCGTTTGCGCGTGTATCTGGGCGTCAGGCTCCTTCAGGTTTACCCCAGGTTCTGCACCCGGAATATATGTACACAAAGACGCGCACCATTTCAGTCCGTTAACAACGATGCCGGTTTTTGTGCATTGAACGATTTTTTCGGCACATTATTTTACGCACACATTTAAACCCAAAGTTATCATGCTCTTTGGGGATTCATTTTAAGCAAGGCCATAGATGTAAGGATTCGGAAAAATAAACCAGTACATGAAAATTAATCACCGCGGGCAATTCAAAGTCGTTTCGCCGGTCACGGAACTATTATGTAAAACATCGGTTGTAAAAGGCAATTCTCAAAAATTATGCATTAACTCATTTTAAATGAGCGATTATTAGATATACGCTAAACAATGTGTAAATTATAGCATTAACACTTCGATTATGCAATATGATATTAGTTAAATGTTCAACAACAAGATCGTACGGAACGCACCTGCCGAAGCAATTGTTCGTCTGCGGCAGGAAACCCTCTGCACATTACCCATGCATCGAAACAGAGAATAGCTGTGTTATGATGGATATCAGAAATAAAATGCCCGGAAAGGATGGCGGACAATGAAGGATTTTCCGCAATTCATGAAAAACCCCTTGAACAGGATAAGGCAGGCCAGCCAGTTTACAAAGGACATCGAGGGATATGTTTTCGACGGCCTGGACGGCAGCCAGATGGCTTTCTGGACCTGTCATCACGATAGGACGTCGGAAGCGCACGCGCACGCATACGACGAGTATATAGTCTGCGTCGGCGGCCGGTATGGCGTGATAATAAACGGCGAGACCGTAACTTTGCATCCCGGCGGCGAATGCTTCATTCCGGCAGGCACCGTCCACGGCGGCAGCTGCATCGCGGGGACGCGGACCATACACGCTTTCGGCGGGAAAAGAGCGGAAAGGGCGGATACTTGACGGTTTGCGTATGTGTATAGTATAGTTGTCATACGATGCCGGCCATTGTTTTCCATTCGGGACAGGGAGGTATGCCGTGTGAAAAAAAGACTGTGCGTTTTTCTGTTTATGCTTGCCCTGTTCCTTTCGTTTTTACCGACGGCGTATGCGAATTCTTCGTGGGATATATACGGCAACGTGCCACCAGGCCCCGGAACTCTGTTCCTGCCCATCGCCGTTATCGTCACGCTGCTCGTAGAGACATTCGGCATACTATGGTTCAGCGGCATCAAGACGGCGAGGGGCCGGATCGTGACCGTGGCCGCCGTATGCACAGCGAATCTTGCTTCGTATATTATGCCTTACTTATCCTTATACAATAATAGTTATCATCTTTTTTACCTATATGTTTCGCTCGCTAAAGTTTTCGATCTCGATTATATTATTACACTGACATACCTATTCTTTACACTCATCATCGAGATACCTATCGTCTATTTGGTTCTGCAAAACCGTGTGGAAAACAAAAAAAGACTGCTCGTCACCATTTTTGCCGTCAACACCATCACAACGCTTTTCGTCGCCGTGACCGAGCGCATTCTGTATACTGCGCCTTCTGCCTATTTATGAAAGTTAAAACCCCCCGTACCGGCATTTTCCGGCGCCGGTACAGGGGGCAATTTCGGTGCGTCTTATACCTGCTTCACTGCTTCAACAGCGTGAAGATCGCGTTGGGTATGGATTCCAGGCTCACCTGCTTCTCCACCGCCCCGATGTTGAAGGCGGTCCTCGGCATGCCGTACACGACCGACGATTCTTCGTCCTGCCCGATGGTCCGCGCCCCTGCCTTGCGCATGGCGAGAAGCCCTTTTGCGCCGTCGTTCCCCATGCCGGTGAGAATAACGCCGATCGCCTTTTTCCCTGCCTCCTTTGCCACCGAATCAAACAGCACGTCCACGGAAGGGCAATGTCCGTTTACCTTTTCTGCTTCAAAACACTCGACCTTGAATTTGCTGCCCAGCCTCCTGACCCGCATATGCTTGTCGCCCGGCGCGAGCAGAACTCTCCCCTTTTCAATGAAATCGCCGGTCTGGGCTTCCTTCACGGCGAGGTTCGTCTGTCTGTCCAGCCTGTCCGAAAACATCTTTGAAAACATAGGCGGTATATGCTGTACTATGACAATGCCGGGGAAATTGCCCGGGAACGACTTCAGGATGCTGAAAATCGCCTCCGTCCCGCCTGTCGACGCGCCTACCGCAATGATTTTTTCCGTATTAAACGCCTGATTCCCCGCGATCTCTGTTGAAGCTGCGCGCCTGCTTGCCGTAAGGTTTGCGTTTGCCGACATCTTGATTTTAAAGATCAGGTCGCTTATGAAACGCTCCGTATCATGGGGTGAATTGAAATCGGGTTTGGTAACGAATTCAAAGGCGCCCGCATCCAGCGCATCCAGCACCGCCTCGCTCGCGCCGCTGACCACTATGACCGGCAGATGGTATTGCGGCAGCAGCCTGCGTATGAATTCCACGCCGTCCATTTTCGGCATCC
>JBMOLJ010000110.1:0-30381 GCA_049324235.1 Bacillota bacterium | reverse complement strand
CAGGTTATTGAGCGTTTCTTCAACGCTGTGGCGTACCAGCTCTTTCAATTCCTGCTTTATGGCTCCCTCATTCAGGTGTATAATCTTATCGGACATGTTCGCAGCCCCTTTCTTGGTGATTGTGTGATAACTTATTCTACCAAGCGGCTGCGTCCATGTCCCTTTCTTCATGACGCTTTTTCCAAATTTGCGCAATTTATTTTACCTTATCTAAGGAAGAGGTCCCGGGTTCGAGTCCCGGCAACAGCTCCAGCGAAAACCCGCAAAACACACTGCGTTTGCGGGCTTTCGCTATGCCCGGATAATTTCTAAAAGAGAGCGAAAATGACCGTTTGCAGCCGTCTGCCTTTTATCATATAGAACTATACCTTTCCGTACAGCCGACCGTTTTGGTGAACAGCAGCACCACAGTAGACACGTCGGCATAGGGCTTGAATACGCCGCTTGGCCATGCAGATTACCGACTTAGGTGGTAGTAACCAGCTCTTTGTGGATCGCCGGTGAGCCTTGTACAAACTTTAACAGAACGCCGTCGGGGACATGTAAGCACAGCGTCCGTCTAGTTATGTTACAACATGCATAATATGGGCGCGAACAAGGATATGTACTGGTAAATTTGTTTTTGCAGGAGATCTTCCATAAAAATAATATAAAAAAGAATGCAAAAATCGCAAAAAGTTTTTATAATATTTATGGTATAATTAATAAGTTAAGAATATGTGTCGGAGACTTCATTGTGAAAAAAACGATTTCTTCCATAGCATGGAAAGCTAATTTGTCGCGCACGCTTGACAAGATGGATCCAATCCCCCCCAACCAGCAATGGCTGGCTGAGCTTTCAGGCTCAACTTGGGATATTCACAACCGAGCAAACGAATTTCTGATGGAATTGAACCATAAATTCCGAAACGACAGGCATGTTATCAATCTGCTGCACAGCATTTGCCTGAAGGACTTCTGGTTTTATCATTCGCTTCCGGAGTCGGAACAGGCGCTTTCGGTAATTATCGACATATTTGAGGGGCTGTTGTTTTCCGTAAAGGAAGAAGCTGACAGGGAGCTTCTGGTAACCACGCTTATTCAGTTTATGGATCGCCTCTCAACCCTAAATGATTTCTCAAAGTCGATCATTTTTAGGTGCTTTTCTGTTATCGAGGCGGATATCCCACAGCACGAAGGGATATATATACGGAATTCAGGTTATTTTAAGGCGTGTTTTGACAGGCTCGCGCAGTATGCGCAGTTTTTTCCGGTCATCATGCGGCTTACCTCGCATATACTAGGGCGGTGCTTTGATTATTGGGAGAAAATGTCAGAAGCAGAAAAATGGTTCCAGTCGAAGATACATCTTTTCACCGTAACGGATGCCGACAAAATCAAGCAAATTGGGCATCCTTTTTTTGCACATTTACGCACCCAACTGGAATGTGCCAGCACATGGGAAGAAATTCGACATATCATGTTTTTTACGGATATTTCCAATTATTTCAGGAGCTTTACCAAAGAATTTTCTTCCAGCCTTGAAAGCATTCATTACCTGTATTACCTTCTCCACCTTCCGGGAATGTCCAATCTTTATGATCACCTCCTGTATGATATGAACCGTAATCTCCGAAGCGTTTTCAAGGAGCTGGAGCCGGAGGCCATACCGACCTTTCTTGATGCGGTTTTTAAGGAGCTTGAAGAATTAAAGGCGGAACATACCAGAACGGTGCTGGACTGCATCATTACGCTTGGAAAAGAAGTGATTGATTCAAACAATGCGGTGGGCATTTCGCATTTTATTAAGCTTGTTGTCCAATTCGGCTTCAGCTATCCGGGGCAGATCAGCCTCAATAGCGACTGGCAGGTACAGGTTAATCCCAATCACGTCAAGAACATTCGCGTGTTCCTGGAGATAATTGGAAAAGACCCTTTTGCCGTGCGAGAGCTTTTAAACGCGTTGATTGTGGAATTAAAGATGGGCGGAATCTGTATCTCAGATACCGACCTTTTCCAGCGCGATGTAACAAAGCTGCTGAACTCGGACATTGCTCCGGTTTACAGAGAAATTAAACAGCTTACCCGTATTTTTCCCGTTTTTTTTCAGGATATAGGTGCGGAAGGAATGCTAAGAAAGGTAACGACTGCCATCGACGGGCTTTCCCGGAGAAAAGACCGCCTTATCCATTTTTTACGCGTGCAGATTCACGTGGAAAGCAACAACACGAACGTCGAGCTTACAAGAAGAATCATACAGTACTGGTATTACGGCGATAAACAGCCGCTCAGGGAGCTTTTGCCTGAAGATCTGTATTATACGCTCGAGGAGGACCAGGAATGGTACGAAAAAGCCCATGAGGCACTTACGGGCTTGTGCGAAAGGCTTTCTATCGGTCTGGAAGATTTGCTGAAGATGAATATAGAAGAATTGAAAAAAATGGTGCAGCCTGACGATGACAGCGAAAACGTACATTTAAATAAGGTTATAGATATCCTGCAGATTTACAACCTTTTGCTGGAGAAATATTCATTTGAAACGGAAAACGTTGTTGCTCTTGTGGAAAAGACCCGCTTTTTCAGCAAAAGCGACTTGGAGCAACTAGACTCAGCTATTCAAAACGCGCGTAATGATCGGGCAATTGCGCTTCTGTATAAAATGATGAACCATCTCAAATCTGTCATTTTGAACCCGGAAAAGACAGAAGCGTTTGAGAACATTCAATATAAACGCCACATTGCCGCGGGCATACCTTCAACATATGGGCAGTATAAGGAACCGAAATTCGAGGCGCTTGGCCTGATGTACCGTCTGGAGCGCGTGATTTCGAAGCTGATGGCGGGTGTGCTTTCCTCCATTTCACGCGAGTATATAACCGCGAAAACTCTGAGGCAGATTTATGATGTACTGCTCCTGTTCAAGGAGGGGCTGGCGCTTGACGGAATCTATGACCAAAGCTTCAACTCTAATTTAGAGATGTTCAAGTATAGCCTGACATCGCCGAGCTTTTCGCTGAGCCAGTACATCAATATATTCCAATTCATCGGGCAGGATATAAGCCAAATTATCAAGGGTTATTTCCTCAATATATACGAGCGGCCGCTCGCAATCATTATCCCGCGGGTGCTTGACGGGCAGAGCGTCCCTGCCGAGGAATGTACAAGAGAGCGGATACAAATGGAGAAGGAAAAATTTTTTCGAGATATCCTTTCTTCCGCCTTCCTTGTGCAGGAGCTTGATTTATTCATTACAAACACAATCGGTACACTCCGCAACATGATAGACAACTATTCGGACAGTTTCATAGAAAACATGCTGACGTACGATCCCGACCTTACCATCAGCCTGCTTTGGAAAAGCACAAACGAGCTTGATAACTCCGTATTCCTCGGTGCGAAAGCATTTTTCTTGAAAAAACTTTCTTTCTACGGATTCCCGGTACCGCCCGGGTTCGTTATCACAACCGAGACATTCAGGCACATCGAACCGCTTTATGTCAATCGCTATATGCGCCATGATTTTGAAAAATCCATAGAGCAGTCCATCACCGCTGTGGAGAGGCGAGCGGGAAAAACTTTCGGCGATCCTTCGAATCCACTGTTCTTTTCCGTACGTTCCGGTTCGTTTATATCTTTTCCGGGCGCCATGAAAACCTTCCTTAATGTGGGGATGAACGACGAAATAGCGCAGGCTTGGGCTGCCGATGAGATGTTCGGCTGGACGGCGTGGGACTGTTACCGGCGGTTCCTGCAAAGCTGGGGCATGGCGTTTGGCGTTGACCGTAACGTGTTTCATAAGGTTATGCTTGAGCATAAAGAGCGTTGCGGCGTCGAATTGAAAATACAATTTACTAGGGAACAAATGCAAAAAATCGCGTCCGACTATAAAAATGTCGTGTTGGACCATGGCATCCCTGTGGAATCCGACCCCATTGAGCAACTGAAAGTCGCTATCCGATGCGTGTTGGATTCATGGGCGTCTGAAAGCTCGGTATCCTTCAGGGATTATATGCAAATTGCCAACGAATGGGGAACCGCCGTGCTGGTACAAAAAATGGTGTTGGGCAATCTTTCGAAGAAGTCGGGCACCGGCGTTGTTTTTACCAGCAGCCCGCTCAAAGATTACTCCAGCATTAATCTGTATGGCGACTTTGCAGTATGCAGCCAGGGCGAAGATGTCGTTTCCGGGCTTGTCAACACACTGCCGATTTCCGAATCGCAGCGCAAAAATCAATATAATGGGTCGGTTTCGCTGGAATCGGCTTTTCCGCAGGTTTATAAAACGCTGTACAAGTACGCAAGGCAACTTATTGAGCAGCACGGCTTTGTTCATCAGGAGATAGAATTTACCTTTGAGGATGAACGCCCGGAGAGCGTTTATATCCTGCAAACGCGCAACCAGAAGGTAATCAGCCAGAAAACCTGTCGTTACTTTGCGGCTCCGACGCATGAAATGAAACTGGCAGGCCGCGGGATCGGCGTCAGCGGCGGCGCGCTTTCCGGCATTGCCGCCTTTAGTATGGAGGATATGAACGGCATAAAGAAGGAGTATCCCGGCGCTGCTATCATACTGATCCGGTCGGATACCGTTCCGGACGATATCCCGATGCTGTTTGTCTGCGACGGGATCGTCACGGCCAAAGGAGGCGCCACCTCGCACGCGGCAGTAACTGCCGTGAGCCTGGGAAAAGTGTGCATTGTAAAATGCCAGGGGCTTTACGTTAGGGAGTCGGAAAAGATGTGTACGTTGAACGGACATGTGATCCGTACAGGGGATGCCGTTTCAATCGACGGAGAGCATGGCAGCATCTATGAAGGCAGCTATGAAATTATAGAAAAATAACCAAATCAAGGAGGCTTATGTGTTGGAAATCAAGCTGGAAGGTAAAGCAATATTAGGTATAAACGGTATCGGAAGAATCGGTAAGCTCACCCTTTGGAACAATCTGTACCAGAAATACTATGACGGCATCGTGCTCAATGCCGGTAGGGAGGTCGGTAAAACACTTGAGGATGCGCTTGCGTACCTCACGACGGATTCCACTTACGGTACACTGGACAGGTTTTTGTTCGGCTATACCGGCCAAGCCTGCGAAGCGAAAATACTCAGCCGCTCCGACAACTTGGTCGAACTTTGGGGCACACCGATTAAGATCCTTAAAACCGCCAGAAACCCAAGAGATATAAATTGGGCAAGGGAAGGGGTCAGGCTGGTTATCGACTGCACCGGAGCATTCTTAGACCCTACGCTTCCTGCGGATCATCCCAAAGGCAGTCTTCGCGGACATCTGGAAGCCGGCGCGGAAAAAGTAATCGTCAGCGCGCCATTTAAGATTAAGGATGTCTCTCGCATGGCGCCGGAGGATTGTGCAACATTTGTTTACGGGGTGAACCACTCCTCGTATAATCCCTTAAAACATAACATTATTTCTGCGGCAAGCTGTACGACGACGGGTCTTGCGCATATGATAAAGCCGCTTGTCGATACAAAAGAAACAACCGATATTATAACCGCCTCGATGACAACGGTTCATGCGGCAACGAATAACCAAGGCATTCTAGATATGCCTCCAAAGGCGGGAAGCAAGGATCTGCGGCGTAGCCGCGCCGTGTTTAACAACCTGATACCAACTTCGACGGGTGCTGCATTCGTGCTGGAGGAAATCATCCCCGAAATAAAAAAGGTCGGCTTTATGGCCGACTCGATTCGCGTCCCGACCAGCACGGTTTCGCTGATTTCGCTCAACCTCACTTTTCATACGATATTCGATGAACGCGGAAACCCCATTATTACTAGGGAGTTTATTAACGGCATCTACAAAAAAGCTGCCGGCGGCGCGCAGAAGGATTTGCTTGTTTTCAGCGAGCGGCAAAACGTATCTTCAGATTTGATGGGGTGCCGCGCCGCCGTAGTAATTGAAGGGCTTGAAACCCACACCAGAACGGGCTTTTTTCAGTTTGGCACGGAAATGCTCCGACGCAATGCTTTGCAGGCTAATGCGGACATGAATATTCCGGTAACGCACGCCAAAATATTCGGCTGGTATGATAACGAGTTTGGCTGTTACGTTAATTGCATGGGAAAGCTTGCAAAATATATCAACAAAAACCTCATCTGACCAGTAAACAACCATTTGCATGTTACCTGGTACATACTTTGTTAAATTATAGAGGGTTCAGGCAACGCCACACATTCACCAGACAACATCCGGACGCAATGAATTCCCCTAAAAGTCTGGCGCTCTGTTGAAAACCTCGCCGCGCGGGAATTCCAACTAAGCCGATGGCACCGCCTGTCAGCAAGATAGAGATCACGGTTCTTCGTGGAGGAAGGAGCCTCTATGCGTGTGGAATCAACGATAGTTCCTTTCCTGAGCAGCAGGCCCCTTTGCTGCAGCATGTCTACCATCAGCTTTTCCTGCAGCCTGTTTCGAACCAGTATATTGCAAAAACGCCCTCCGTCCGGCACCTGATTGCTCGAATCCACTCCGCAAAATTCAGAGAAGGCACGGCTGTCTACCACTTCCACCGCCGTGCCTCGTCGGACAGATTATATAGGGTCTGTAACACATGCAGCCGCAGCATCTTTTCCAGTTCATAGGGCTTATTCCCGCGCTCTCCTTGTAATAGTGCGGTTTTATCATGTTCACATGATGAAAAGTATGTGAAATCTTTGCAAATCCTCATTAATCCTGTTATTTGTACGATAAAATAGCGGTAAAAAGATTACGTTGCAGGAGAAGGTATGTCTTTTTTCAAGCGAATAAAATGGCAGGAATATGTGCTCGCCGGAATACTGGTGCTGGCTTTTTTCCTGAATTTCTGGAACCTGGCCAAAGAGGGGTATTCCAACGAATATTATGCGGCCGCCGTAAAAAGCATGCTCCAGAATCCGGCGGCGTTTTTCTTTGGCAGCCTGGATACCGGCTTGTACGTGACGGTGGACAAACCGCCTCTGGGGCTGTGGATACAGGCGCTGAGCGCCAAAATATTCGGCGTGAACGCTTTCGGCCTGATCTTTCCGTCCGCATTGGCCGGCTGCCTTTGCGTGCTGCTGGTATATATGATTGTAAAAAAGGCATGGGGGCCTACCGCCGGCGTCATAGCCGCCGGGATCATGGCCACGACGCCTGTCCTGATTGCCTTGAGCCGCACCAACAATCTGGATGTGCTTTTGCTGTTTGTTTTGCTGTGCGGCGCGAAGTTCATGCTGGACGCCTCGAAAAAACAGAGCCTGCCGCTTTATCTGCTCGCTATGTTTTTTGTGGGGCTGGGGTTCAATATCAAAATGATGCAGGCCTTTTTGGTCCTTCCTGCGTTCCTGCTCATATACTTTCTGGGAAAAGGGAAGCTCGGAAAAAAACTGCTGCACACGGGAATCGCGATGTGTGTGCTGGCGGTCGTTTCGCTGAGCTGGGCTATTGCTGTGGATTCCATACCGGCGTCCGAGCGCCCGTATATCGGAAGCAGCGGTACAAATTCGGTGATCGAGCTTGCGCTGGGGTATAATGGGTTATCCCGGCTCAATGGGCAGCAGGGGGGCGCGGCGGGCGGCGGACCCGGGAATATCCCCATGCAGGGCGGCCGTTTGATGCCGGGTCAATACGGTGTACAACTGCCAGGCGGCACGCCTCCCGCTATGCCCGATGGTTCAAACAATTTTAATAATATGGCTCTTGACAGGGCCGGAGGCGGGAGCATGGGCAGGGGAGGGCCGGGCGGCGAAGAAGAGAGCGGCGCAAGAGGGATACTGCGGCTTTACAGCGCGCAGTTGTCCGGCCTCGTATCGTGGTTTCTGCTGCCTGCCGCCGGTGTAGCGGTATTCGCAGGCGCAGGCGCTATCTATTGGATAAGAAAACGCAAATCCCTGCATTTTACACAGGAGCAGCGCCAAAAGATAACGCATATCGTTTTCTGGAGCGCGTGGCTGCTTCCCATGGGTATGTTTTTTTCCATAGGGGGCTTTATCCACCGTTATTATGTGGTGATGCTGTGTCCCGCTATCGGCGCCCTGACGGCAATAGCGGCAGCCCTGGCATACAAAAGCAAATATAAAAAATGGCTCGTGCCCCTGTGTTTCCTTTTGTCTCTGGCCATGCAGTGCATCATCGTATCGAGAACTTCCTGGCTTTGGCTCTTGATACCGATGCTCGTGTCCGGTGCGGCGGGCATGGTTTTTTTCACGTTCAGGGAAAAAGTGATGCAGACCGTTGCCGCGGTTTTGACGGCAGCCGCCCTGTTCACCGCGCCGCTGGCCTGGTCTTTAACGCCCGTATTCAATACGATAAACGCGACGATTCCCAATGCGGGGCCGGATGCACAAGGCGGCGCGTCCGGGGGCAATGCGCCGGGCCGCGGTATGATGGGAGGGACGGCGCTCAAGGATTATCTGCTTGCGCATTATAACGGAGAACGCTGGGCGGTTGCCGTTTCAAGCGCAAACGAAGCCGCATCGATCATATTGGAAACGGGGCTGCCCGTTATGGCGGTCGGCGGGTTTTCGGGGAGCGATTCCATATTGACGCTTGAACAATTGCAGAAATATGTTGCGTCCGGCCAATTGAAATATTACGCGATATCAGGGACGGGCAGGGGAAGCAGCGGGATAACGCAGTGGGTGCAGGAAAACGCAAAGGCTGTTGACCTCGGAAACGGTCAAACGTTATACGACCTTTCGCAAACAAGCACAGATTGATATTCACTGAAACGTTTTGGTAAAAACCGCCCCAAAAATGGCGGTTTTTATCTTTATATTAGGGGGGACGGATGCGCGTATGGGAACAACTGGTTTCCATTGAAGGGGACAACTTTCCCAAGTAAAAATTTAATACCTTTACTTTAACTGGTCATGTAATAAAAATGTGTTTGAGCAATTTAAAACATACCGATTATATTATATATTCAAATACGGTTTAACCATATTTACAATGTGAAGTATCGCGGGGGATTTCAATTGAAAATAAAGTTCAGGATCCTGATCATAGTTTTATCGGCATTGATCGTGCTTTTAACGGCGAATTATTTTCACTTAAAGGCGAATTTTCAATTAAATTTGAATGCGTACGAAGAAGCAACGATGAAAGAAGAGCTTCGATCCGTACAATCCCTCATGGATGATGAACTAGCAAGGCTGACGAGGGTTACGGCAGACTGGGCCGCCTGGGACGATACCTATGTGTATGCCACTGCCAGGAATAAAGAATACATTGAAAGAAACCTGTATGCCGAAGCGGTAAACGCTATAGATGTCGATACGGTAATCATATACGATAATAACCGGAAACCGATTTTTTCAAGGGGTTACGGAAACGCCACATCCGGGTCCCTCACGCGGGAGACCGCAGAATTGTTTAACAGCAAAAGCTCCTTGCTGTGCGCGGACGGGAATATCGACAAACCGGTAACGGGGCTGGTTTCGGGCGATTCGATATACATGGTGGCGGCGATAGGCATTACGGACAGCCTTATGTCAAAGGCGAAAGCCGGAACACTGGTTTTTGCACGAAAGATAGACACGCCCCTGTTAGCCCACTTTGGGAAGATCGCAGACGCAACGGTGCATTTCTTCGATTTAAGTGAGGATAACCGGGAGCTTACCGCGTATGCCGCCAAAACGGACGCGCAGGGTGAATACGTCGGTTCCGCCGGCGGGGAAAAGAACATCGGTATTTTAAAGATAAAAGATATTACGGGCAAAACGCTTATTGGCCTTGCGGTCTACAAGGACAAGCTTACCGGCACATTTTACAGCGTGGACTCGATTGTAGCGTCATTCAGCCTGTCCATTGTAATCATTCTGGCTCTCATTTATTTCCTGTTCAGGTTTTTCATTACCAATCCCATAGATGAGATTGTGGAGCACCTTGATAAAATCGATATTACCGGAAAATCCGGGTTCAGGGCATTGCCGGTAACGGGCAAAGACGAAATCTCCAGGATAAAGGTTGGGATTAACAAACTGTTCAGAGGGGTTACCGACAGCATATCCAATATATCCCAGTATCTTGAGATGGCAGGCGCCCTTATCGTAGCCCTTGATGTTGAAGCAAAGGTTGTTCTTGCAAACAGGAAATGCTGTGAAACACTCGGCCTCAACGAGGAGGAAATACTGGGGAAGGACTGGATCAATGCCTTTGTTGCCGATAAATGGAAGGACAATACCCGTGGCATAATGAACAAGCTGCTGTGCGGCGAGGACCAGGTCGCCGAACATGTTGAAAACCGGATTATTGCCGCCAACGGACAGGAACGCATCATCATCTGGCACAATGCCGCAATACGGGATGCCGACGGAAACATATCGGGCATTTTGTCATCCGGCGAAGATATCACGGAAAAACGGGCAATCCACAATATGGTATCCCAAAACGCCGAGAGATTGAAAAAAGCGGAGGAGATTGCGCACATCGGCAGCTGGGAAATGGACATCAGGACAGGGAAAGTAATCTGGTCGGATGAATTTTTCCGTATCTGCGGGTATGAACCCCATGCCGTTTACCCATCGATAGCTCTTATGGTAGACCTTATTCATCCTGATGACAGGGATAAGTTTGAAACGGCCTTTGATAGTGCTGTTATTAACCGGAGCATGTATGAAACCGAAATTCGGATCGTCAGGCCGGACGGGGGGATCCGGTGGGTGTCGTCCAAGGGTATTGCGGAAACCTGCAATAAAGACGAACTTAAAAAGATCACGGGCACTATACTGGACATTACAGGGATAAAGGAAGCCGAAAGGCAGATAAGGCAGAATACGGAGCGGAACGAAAGCCTTGTGCGGATATTGCAGTATAATGCGGAAAACAACCAGGACCTGCTTGATTATGTACTGAATGAAGCAATAAAGCTGACCGAGAGCAAAGTGGGCTATATTTACTTTTATGATGAAGAGAAGAGGAAATTGACACTCAACACCTGGTCCAGGGACGTATTAAAAGAATGCAGGGTCATGGACCGGAATACCGTTTACCAGCTTGATACTACAGGTTTGTGGGGAGAAGCGGTGCGCCAGCGCAAGCCCATCATGGTCAATGATTTTCTTGCGCCCTCCCCCTATAAAAAAGGGTGCCCCGAAGGCCATGTCAAGCTGTTTAAATTCCTTACGGTACCGGTTTTTTCAAATGATAAAATTGTTGCGGTTATCGGGCTTGGCAACAAGGAAACGGATTATACCCAGATGGACGTGCTGCAGCTGACCCTGCTGATGAACAACGTTTGGGAGATAATCGAGCGGATAAGGACGGACAGCCTGCTCAAAGAGGAGCGCGAACGGCTGCGGATCACGCTTTTGTCCGTGGGTGACGGGGTAATATCGACCGATAAAAACGGAAATGTGGAAATCATCAACGAAGTAGCGCAAAAGCTAACGGGCTGGGATGAAAAGGATGCAATCGGCAGGCCTTTTGAAGAAGTGTTCAACATTATCAATGAATACACGAGGGAAACATGCGAAAGTCCGGTAAGAAAGGTGCTGGAATGCGGGGAAATCATTGAGCTTCGGAACCATACGCTGCTGGTTTCCAGGGACGGAACAGAAAGGCCCATTGCAGACAGCGCCGCTCCCATCGTTGATGACAGCGGCATGATCCAGGGCGTAGTCATGGTATTCAGGGACTTTACGGAAGAAAAGCAAAAGAAGGACGAGATCGAGTATCTGAGCTACCACGATCAGTTGACGGGACTCTACAACCGGAGATTCTATGAAGAAGAGCTCAGGCGCCTGGATAACAGGAGGAATTTGCCGCTATCGGTTGTGATGGGGGATGTGAACGGGCTGAAACTAACCAATGATGCCTTTGGCCATGCGGTTGGGGACAGACTTTTGCAAAAAGCGGCGGAGATTATGAAAGCCACATGCCGCCAGGACGACATCATCGCCAGGTATGGAGGAGACGAATTCATCATTGTTCTGCCTAAAACGAGCGTCGAGGAAGCGGAAGAGATTGTAAACAGGATCAGGGCCGCCATTTCCAACGTAGAAATCGATTCCGTCATGCTGTCCATTTCCTTTGGCTGGGATGTTAAGGTGAACGAGCACGAAGATATTTCCGATATATTAAAAAAGGCGGAAGACTACATGTATACCTGCAAGCTGTTTGAAAGCCCAAGTATGCGTGGCCAGACGGTTTACACCATCATCAATACGTTGCACGAAAAGAACATGCGGGAAAAGCAGCACTCTGAAAGAGTCAGCAAGCTGTGCGAGATGATTGGGTACGCAATGGCTTTAAGCGAAAAAGGAATAAATGAAATCAGGACGGCCGGCCTGCTGCATGACATCGGAAAAATAGCGATTTCCGAGCAAGTCCTGAATAAATCGGGTAAGCTTACGGACGATGAGTGGGATGAAATAAAAAGGCATCCTGAGATCGGTTACAGGATTTTGAGCGCAGTCAACGATATGACGGAGCTAGCGGAGCATATCCTCTCGCACCATGAACACTGGGATGGCACAGGGTACCCCAAAGGGCTGTCCGGTGAAAAGATACCCCTCCATTCGAGGATCATAGCGGTTGCGGATGCCTATGATGCGATGACAAGCGAAAGGCCGTACCGTGAGGCGTTAACGGAAGAAGAAGCGGTGCGTGAGATCATAGAGAACGCAGGGACGCAGTTTGACCCCAAAATAGCAAGGCTTTTTGTAGAAAAAGTCCTGAAAAAAACGTGGGATAAGAAGGAAACTGTTACAACCGGCCCTATTGCGCAGGATTAATAAGGTGCAAGCGTTTCTGCAAACGTCCCATGCCTTCAAAATGTACATTTTTGATTTGTTAGTTTTATTAGGAGGTTTTTCAAATGAAGCTTGCTAAATACAGCCTTGAGGAAGAATCGCTGGATATGCTTATGGAAAAGGCGCTTAAATACGCTGATCTCACAAGTATAAGAATATATACATGGGATAACAAAAGCCAAGCGTTATCGCAAAGGGATTTTTATGACAAAAAAGCAGAGGGAAGCCCGGAATTCCCGCCCCCGGTAAATATTTTTGAGCTATTGAAAAAAGAAAACAAAATGCTTATTCTCACCGAGGACAGCTCTGATTATGCCGGCGCAACGTATAAGAAGCTTGATGGCAGCGTAAAATGCGAGGTCTATATTGCGCTCAAAAGCCCGTATTACACGGAAGATAATTTTTTCGGCTTGATTCTTCTTTCGGCAGACGAAGTGCTTAAAGAGCAGAGCATCCAGGAAAACAAAGGGTTGTCCGAAACGCTGAAAAGAATAAATTGCATACTGTCCATAGAAGACGAAATGGCCCGGAGAAAGCAAGGCATGTTTGAGGCCGCATACCTGCTGTGCGAAATCATTAACGGGAAAGAACCGTATCTGATCGGAAGGCTGTTCAACGTGGCGTATTTGGCGGTAAAGATCGCAAGAGCCATGCGCCTGAGCGAAAACGAAGTTGAAAAGCTTCAGGCAGCTGTCCTCATGCATGATTTAGGCAAAACGTATATCGACGAGAGCATCCTGAAAAAAAAGGGCGGACTGACAGACGAAGAACGTGAAACAATACGAAGAAAGGTCGTTTTCAGCTATGACATAGCAAAAAGCTTGAATGACCTTTTTGTGATGCGCGATTTGCCGGATATTGTTCTGCATTATCAGGAAAGAGTGGACGGGAAAGGATATCCGAACGGAAAAAAAGGGGACGAGATACCGCTTTTAAGCAGGATACTGGGGACGGCCAAGGCGATTTCCGCCATGCTGACAAACACATCTTACAAAAGGGCAAAGTCGGTTCCCGAGGTGATACGGGAGCTGAAAGCGAATACAAACGGGCAATTCGACAAGAAAGTCGTGCAAGCGGCCATTGCCGTGCTTACCGATGAAAAGAAAGAAAACAGGGTGGTGTTCAACAGTATCGGGCTTTTTGCGACGCTGAATATCATTATCAAGAGCGACGGCCTCGCCGAAGACGTGGCAAAATCCATTGAAGCGCTAGAAAACGATGCGCCGGACGAAGAGGAAGAGCTCGATGAGGCAAATACACTCGGCAACAGCATAAACATTTGGGGAAATGTCAGGGAACTGGGGGGGAGGTATGTCTTTGTCCCGATAGAAAAGAAAGTGCGTTTTGATCAAATGTGCTTCCAATACCTCAAGCTCTATATCAACGTCAACGAAAGGATGTACAGGTATATCCCCGTAGTAAAGAAGATTTATGCGGATAAAATGGTGTTCTCCAAATTAAGGCTTGTTGAGGATACAAACGCTTTTGCGATACGGTGGCTGCTCGAAGGCTATTTCGTATCCCCGTCGAGGAAGGCGTATAAGGTTTTTGTTACCATGATCGGCGGGGATTTCGTCGACTTTTACATCTTTTCGGAAGAGCTTGACGATAACTTTACGCAGGGCATTATTAGGATAACGTTCGAGGACGGCAAGAATTCCACTTTGCCCGGGATAATCGTTTTCAGTGAAAAGATGGGAGATAAGACGCATTTCAGAATGAAGTTTGCCGGACTGAAAGAATCCGAAAAGCAAACGATATTCTCGGAGATATTCAAAAAACAGATTGAAATCAGAGCCATGCAAAACAAGGACAAGGATTAGGATAATTCTAACTGTTCAAAAATTATATGCAGCATTTTGACAGGTTTGGCATTAACTTTTCCGATGGGGGCGTTTTTATTATGAAATTCATGGATATTAACCTTGAAGAAGAGCCGCTGAGCGCATTGATGGAAAAGGCCCTGGCAAACACCGGATTTCATTCCATCAGGGTCTTTACGATAGATTATTTGAATCATAAACTGACGCAGAAGCATTCTTTGCAAAAAAAGGGAGAACCGGCCGTTTCCTACAGCCCGCCCGCCAAAACATTCGAGATGCTCAAAAGAATCAAGAAAGCCCTTATCCTTGATAAGGACTTCGAGTGGAACGAAAAATATGAGAAATATGACCCCGGCAACAAATGCGAGGTCTATATTCCATTGCATAAAGAGCTGGATAATAAGGACTATTATTATGGGTTAATCCTTCTTGCTTTGGACAGTAACGACCATAGGAAGCTCAAAGTGTTGGAGGATAAGGGCTTTCTCGAACTTATAAAAAAGATAAGCAGCAAGCTTTCCATAAAAGACGATATTGCGAGAAGAAAAGAGAGCATGTACGAGATAACCTACCTGCTGTGCGAGATCATTGACGGTAAAGAACCGTATTTGATCAGCCGTTTGTTCAATGTCGCATACTGGGGGATTAAGATCGCAAAGCATATGGGCGTTAGCCAGGAAGATATAGAAAAGCTCCAGATAGCGGTCCTGATGCATGATCTTGGCAAGATATATATTGATGAAAGCATACTGAATAAAAAAGGGAAGCTGACAAAAGAAGAATACGAAATCATAAAAAAACGGGTGGTCTACAGCTACGAGATCGCGCAAAAGCTGAATCAGCTCTATGTAATAGGCGATTTGCCGGACATTATCCTCAATTGCCAGGAAAGGATAGATGGAAAAGGCTATCCCGAGGGGAAATATGGAGATGAGATACCGTTTTTGAGCAAGATACTCGGTGCCGCCAAGGCGATTTCATCGATGCTCACCAATACGTCCTACAGGAGGGCGAAAACGATTCCCGAAGTGATAAGCGAATTAAAACAGAACGCGAACAAACAGTTTGACGAACAGGTGGTAAATGCCGCCGTTGCCCTGCTTCTTGATGAGGGCAGGGAATACCAGGACTGCCTGTCCAGCATCGGGACGTATGCAACCCTGAGTATCAAGCTCAAAGCAAATAAAGCGGATATGGATACCCCCGAAGATATCCTTGAAGCCCTGATGTCTGATGAAACCGATGAACTGAGCGCAGAAAAGGATAACGATAATGCCAAGGCTATCAATGAAGACTTAAACATTTGGGGAACCGTGCGCAAAATCGATGATATATATGTTTTTACGCCGACGAAGAAAACCGTGCATCTGGAAACGGCCAGGATAAAAAGCTGCAAGCTGTATATAAACATAGACGAGAGGATATACAGGTACATTCCCGAAATAGAGGAAGTGTCCGGCGAAAAGATTGTTTTTTCGGAAATAAGGATGGTGGACGAACCCGATGCGTTTGCGATCCGATGGCTTTTGGACGGCTATTTCGTTTCTACGTCAAGGAACGCCTATAACATTTTTGTTACGATGGTAGGCGGTGATTTCGTCGACTTTTATATTTTTTCCGACGAGATAAAGGAGAACATCACGCAAGGCGTGATAAGGATAGATTTCGACGACGGCAAAAAGTCCACGCTGCCCGGGATGATCGTTTTCAGTGAAAAAATCGGGGATAAAACATACTTCAGATTGAAGTTTACGGGAGTAGAAACAGCCGAAAGGAGGCTGATATACGCAGAAATATTCAGAAAGCAGGTCAAGATCAAATCCCTGCTGCGCGAAGGCAGGTATTAGAGTATGGAAAAGCCGGACAATGCGTCACAAGCTGTAGTTTAAACAAATACAATAGGGAAAAAGGCCCTGTGAAAAATTGCTATTGACAAACCACAGCGGCCGTAGTAGTATGATGCACATGAATTGAACAGAGAAACTTGTGATGGGGAGTAGAGCGGTGCACGCCTACCAGAGAGTTGCGCGCTTGGTGTGAGCGCAGCAGAAACGGCACGGCTTGTTGGGCCCCTGAAGGCGGAGAGAAAGCGGTTTATCCGTGAGTAATATCCGACGCGGCGCGGGCGTTACAATTAGCGGGGAGTGTGTTGGCACTCTTACAATGAGCGGGCGTATATATACGCCAAGCAAGGTGGTACCACGGGCAACCGGCTCGTCCTTGAAAAATCAGGGGCGGGCATTTTTTATGCCCATAAAAAGGAGAGGCGGCTTATGATTTATCCCAGCTTTGAAGAAATCAACAAAAAGGCCCGGGGTTTTGACTTTATTCCGGTAGCTATGGACGATTTTGCGGACATGGAGACTCCGGTAAGCGTGTTTAAACGCTTTAAGGACACCAACCCGTACTGCTTTCTGCTCGACAGCGTAGAGGGCGGTGAAAAATGGGCGCGGTATTCCTTCATCGGCAAGGACCCGCTTCTAACCATCCGCATAAAGGAACAGGAGGCAATCGTGCAGTACCGTGACGGGCGGACGGAGAAAAAAGAGGGCAACCCGTTTTCACTTGTGCAGGAAATGCTCTCGCATTATAAAAGTCCGCAGATAGAAGGCATACCCAGGCTGTCAGGCGGTGCGGTGGGGTACTTCGGCTACGACCTCGTGCGCAGCGTGGAGTACCTTCCCGATGCGCCGCAAGACGACCTGATGCTGCCTGATGCGCATTTCATGGTCGTGGACGAGATGATCGTGTTTGATCATTTAAAGCAGAAGCTTGTGCTGATCGTAAACATGCCGACAGCAGGGGACCTCAGGCTCAACTACGACCGGGCGTGCGAGCGGCTTCGTTCCGTAGCGCGCGTGATCCGCAATGCCAGCCCCATGCCGGGAAACGGTGCAAAAAAACGCGCGCCTGAAAAGACGCCGGAGCCGGTGAGCAATATGGATAAGGCGTATTACTGCGAAATGGTGGAGAAGGCAAAGGAGCATATCTTAGGCGGTGATATCTTCCAGGTGGTGGTTTCCCAGCGTTTCGGGATGCCGGTGGAGGACGACCCGCTCGATATCTACCGGCGCCTGCGTGTATCCAATCCGTCGCCCTATATGTATTACCTCAAATTCGACGATACCTGCATCGTTGGCGCGTCGCCCGAGATGCTGCTTCGGTGCGAGGACGGCGTGGTTGAAACCTGTCCTATTGCGGGGACGCGCAAACGCGGCGGTACGGCTGGGGAGGATGACGCGCTGGAAAAAGAACTGCTGGCCGACGAAAAGGAGCTGGCCGAGCACGTGATGCTGGTGGACCTGGGGCGCAACGACATCGGCAAGGTATCACAATTCGGCTCCGTGCAGGTGACCGAGTACATGAAGATACTCAGGTACTCGCACGTCATGCATATCGGATCCACGGTGCAGGGCAGGCTGCGAGACGGCCTCAACGCCTTTGACGCGCTGATGGCGGTGCTGCCCGCCGGAACACTGTCCGGTGCGCCCAAGATCCGCGCGATGCAGATCATTGACGCGATGGAGCCGACCAGGCGGGGACCCTACGGCGGCGCGATCGGCTATATCTCCTTTGACGGAAACCTTGACTGCTGCATTACCATTCGCACCATCGTGTTCAAGGATGGCATGGCATATGTGCAGGCGGGCGCGGGCATTGTGGCTGATTCGGTGCCGGAGACGGAATACGAGGAGTCCTGCAACAAAGCGAAGGCTTTGTTTAAAGCCATAGAGGAAGCGGGTGCGCTGAGATGATACTCATAATCGACAATTACGATTCTTTCACCTACAATCTCGTGCAGTACACGGGGATGATAAACCCCGATGTCAAAGTAATACGCAACGACAGGACCGGCGTGGAGGGTATACGGGAAATGCGGCCGTCGCATATCATCCTCTCTCCGGGACCGGGGTATCCCTGTGACGCAGGTATCTGCATGGACGTGATCAAGGAACTGGGCGCCGAAATCCCGATACTCGGCGTTTGCCTGGGGCACCAGTCCATCGGCGCGGCGTTCGGCGGCAGGGTGTCGCGCGCGCCGGGCGGCCCTGTACACGGGAAGAAAACGCCTGCGCTGATCGATACCAGCTGCCCGGTTTTTTCCGGTCTGCCGGATATGATGGGCGTAGGGCGCTATCATTCTCTGGTGGTGGAGCGCGGTTCGCTTCCGGCGGAGCTGGCCATCACCGCCACAACCGAAGACGGTATCATCATGGGGCTCATGCATAAAAGCTTTCCCGTATTCGGCATACAGTTCCATCCCGAATCGCTGTTGACCGACAACGGCTTTCAGATTATGCAGAACTTTTTATCGTACGGATCGGAAGGAGGATATTCACGATGATAAAGGAAGCATTGGCGAAACTCATTCAGTTTTACGATATTACCACGGAAGAAGCCGCGGCGTGTATGAACGAGATCATGGAGGGGAACGCGACGCCCGCGCAGATTGCGGCCTTTATCACCGCTTTGCGCATGAAGGGCGAAACGGTGGAGGAGATCACCGGCTGCGCGCGCGTGATGCGGGAAAAGGCGAGCAGGGTGCATCTGCCCAAAGATGCGATGGACGTCGTGGGCACGGGCGGCGACGGCGCGAACACCTTTAATGTGTCCACCTGCTCGGCGTTCATCGTGGCGGCGGCTGGCATGCCGGTGGCCAAACACGGCAACCGCGCGGTTTCCAGCCGGTGCGGCAGCGCCGACGTGCTGGAGAGCCTGGGCACCAACATCACGCTCTTGCCCGCGCAGGCGCTGGCGTGCTTTGAAAAGACCGGATTGTGCTTCATGTTCGCGCCGGGCTACCACGCGTCGATGAAGCACGCGGCAGGCCCGAGAAAAGAGCTTGGCATCCGTACCGTATTTAACCTTTTAGGCCCGCTTTCAAACCCGGCCTTCGTGCCGTATATGCTGCTGGGCGTCTGCAGCGAGAAACTCGTGGAGCCGCTGGCGCGCGTACTGCTCGGCCTGGGTATCAGACGCGCCCTGTCGGTATATGGGCAGGACGGCCTTGACGAGATATCGGTGTCCGCGCCGACTGCCGTGTGCGAGGTGGCGAACGGCACGGTTAAAAACTATGTCATTGAGCCGTCGCAGTTCGGGTTTGCGCCCGCGTCGCTCGATGACGTGCGCGGCGGCAGCGCCGGGGAAAACGCAAAGGACATCCTGTCCGTTCTGTCGGGCAAAAAAGGACCAAAGCGCGACATCGTGCTGATGAACGCGGGCGCGGCGCTCTATGCCGCGGAAAAGGCGGCTTCGATTGAAGAAGGGATTGCGCTGGCGGCGCAGGCCGTTGACGCGGGCGCGGCGATGGAGAAGCTGGACGTTTACCGTCGCGTGTCACAAAGCCTTGCTGAGGCGGAGGCAGTCTGATGATTTTAGATGACATCGTTGCGAGGAAACGCCTCCAGCTCATGGAGGAGGCGCGGGAAACCCCGCTGTCTGTACTGGAAAAGCAGGCTATGGATGCGCCGCCGGTGCGCGATTTCCATGCGGCGCTCTCCGGCCCGGGGCTGTCGGTCATCGCGGAGGTCAAGCGCGCGTCGCCCTCGAAGGGGATGATTGCCGAAGAATTTAATCATCTCGGGATAGCGCGGCGCTACGAGGCGGGCGGCGCGGCGGCCGTATCGGTGCTGACCGAGAAGCACTTCTTCAAAGGGGACGACAGGTATGTTACCGAGATACGGCGGGAGATAACCCTGCCGGTGCTGCGCAAGGACTTCATCATAACCGAGCGGCAGGTGGTCGGGGCGCGCGCGATCGGGGCCGACGCACTGCTGCTCATCGCGGCCATACTGGATGATGCCGCGATGAAACGCCTGTACGCCCTGGCGGAGGAGCTGCGCATGGACTGCCTGTTCGAGGCGCACGATGACGTGGAAATCAAACGCATCGCGGACTGCGGCGCGAAGATCATCGGTATCAATAACCGGAACCTGAACACCTTTGAAGTATCGCTTTCCACCTTTGAACGGCTGCGCAAGCGGATACCGGATGGGGCTTTGGCGGTTGCGGAAAGCGGCATACACACCAGGGAGGACGCGCTGCGCATGAAAAACGCGGGCGCGGACGCCGTGCTGGTCGGGGAATCGCTGATGAGGGCCGGGGACAGCGCGGCGATGATACGGGATTTTAAGCAGGTGAAAGAATGACGAACATTAAGATTTGCGGCCTGATGGAAATGAAGGATGTTCTGGCGGTGAACCGCCATAAACCCGAATACGCCGGCTTCGTTTTCGCAAAGAGCAGGAGGCAGGTTAGGGTGGAAGCGGCAAAGATTATGGTGAACAGTCTCGACTCCGCCGTGATGCCGGTGGGCGTGTTCGTTGACGCGGATACGGAAGCTGTCGCGGCGGCTGCGGCCGCGTGCCGCCTGGGCGCAGTACAGCTCCACGGCGGCGAGGGCCAGGCGTATATAGATAGGCTTAGGAAGCTCCTTCCGGCCGGAACTCTGGTATTCAAGGCGGTACGCGTAAAGGACGCCGCGTCTTTGACGCAGGCGGACAAACTGGACTGCGACCTGTTCGTGCTGGACGCCTGGAGCGAGGGACTGCGCGGCGGGTCCGGCGAGACGTTTGAATGGGAGCTTGTCAAGGGCTTTCAAAAGCCTTTCCTGCTTGCGGGAGGGCTGGACTGCAGCAATGTTCAATCCGCGATTGAGCGCTGCAAGCCGTACGGGGTGGATGTGAGCAGCGGCGTGGAGACAGGGCGCAGGAAGGACGCCGGAAAGATAGCGGCGTTTATCGAAACGGTAAGGAGGCAATCGGTATGATTGATAAAAAAGGACGGTTCGGGCAGTTCGGCGGGCAGTATGTCCCCGAAACGCTTATGAGCGCGCTGATCGAGATGGAAGAGGCGTATGCCCGCTATAATAATGACCCGGATTTTACCGCGGAACTGGAGAGACTGGGCCGCGAGTATGCGGGCCGCCCGTCTTTATTGTATTACGCTGAGAATCTGACAAAGCGGCTGGGGGGCGCGCGCATTTACCTCAAGCGCGAGGACCTCAACCACACCGGTTCGCATAAGATCAACAATGTTCTGGGGCAGGCGCTGCTTGCCAAGAAAATGGGCAAGACGCGGGTCATCGCGAGACGGGGGCGGGGCAGCACGGGGTCGCGACGGCTACGGCCGCCGCGTATTTCGGCATGGAGTGCGAGGTCTTTATGGGGCGGGAGGACACTGAGCGCCAGGCGTTGAACGTGTTCCGCATGGAACTGCTGGGCGCCAGGGTGACGCCGGTCGATTCGGGCACCGCCACGCTCAAGGACGCCGTGAACGAGGCGATGCGCGCATGGACCGCGCGTGTGGAGGATACGTTCTATGTGCTCGGTTCAGTGATGGGGCCGCACCCGTATCCTATGATCGTGCGCGATTTCCAGTCTGTGATCGGCAAAGAAGTAAAGGAGCAGATGCTAAAGGAGATCGGACGCCTGCCCGACTGCCTGCTTGCCTGCGTAGGCGGGGGAAGCAATTCCATGGGGCTGTTTCATCCCTTTATTGAGGATGCCGCGGTGCGGCTCATCGGCGTGGAAGCCGCGGGCGAGGGCGTGGACACCGAGAAGCATGCCGCCACGATTACCAAGGGGAGCATCGGCGTGTTCCACGGCATGAAATCGTATTTTTTGCAGGATGACGAGGGGCAGATCATGCCGGTGTATTCCATTTCGGCAGGGCTGGACTATCCCGGGATAGGACCCGAGCACGCGTGGCTGCACCATACCGGACGGGCCGAGTACGTGAGCATAACGGACGCCGAGGCGGTGGAGGCGTTCGCGTTCCTTTCGCGCACCGAGGGGATCATCCCGGCGGTCGAATCCGCGCACGCCGTGGCCTATGCCATGAAACTCGCGCCGGCGCTCGATAAGGATAAAGTCATTGTCATCAACCTGTCCGGGCGCGGAGACAAGGATGTTTATCAGGTAGCGCGGTATATGGGGGTGGATATTCATGAATAACAGGATCAACGCGATGTTTGAAAACAGGCTGCGCGGGGATAAAAAAGCGCTCATTACCTTCCTGACTGCCGGGGACCCGGATATCGATACCACACGGAAAATCGTGCTGGCGATGGAGCAAGCGGGGGCGGATCTGATCGAGCTGGGGGTGCCCTATTCCGACCCTATAGCAGAGGGGCCGGTGATACAGGCCGCGAACGCGCGCGCCCTGAAAAACGATGTGCGGCTGGATACGCTTTTTAACCTGGTGGAATCGCTCAGGGCAGAAACCCAGGCGCCTATCGTGTTTTTGATGTACGTCAACTGCATCCTGCAGTACGGTCCCGATAAGTTTTTCGAGCGGTGCGCGACCGCCGGGCTGGACGGCGTCATTATACCCGACCTTCCGCTGGAGGAGAGCGATGAGATCCACGACGTTTCTTCGCGCTACGGCGTGTATATGATCCGGCTGGTCGCGCCTACCTCGGGGGACAGGATCGAAGAGATCGCATCAAAAGCCGAGGGCTTTCTGTACTGCGTTTCTTCGCTGGGAGTCACCGGCATGCGTTCGTCGTTCGGGACCGATTTTGAAGAATTTTTCGGGCGCATCAACCGGCTAAAGGCCGCGCCTTGCGCCGTCGGGTTCGGCATATCCACACCCGGTCAGGTGAAGGCCCTGCGCGGCTACTGCGACGGCGTGATCGTCGGCAGCGCCATCGTGAAGCGCATCGGCGAGGCGGCGAATGCCGATGAGGCGGTGCAGGAGGTATCGGCGTTTGTAAAAGAGCTGCGCGAGGCGCTGGACGGGTAGAAGGCACAGGCGTCCCACGAAACGATACTGAACCCGCAACATGTGTTTGCGGGTTTTTCTTTTTTGACGCCGGAATACCAGCGTCATTGCCCGCGAACGAATAATTTTAAACGGATTAGAAAAGCTAAGACAACAAAATATTTCGGGGATAGCTATGTTCAGAATTATTAAAAGAATGCATCGGAAAAGCAGAATATTAAAGGAAAACGCAGCGAGCGGCAGCGATTCAAAAAACAAGCCCGCGGTTTTTTTAACGTCCGAACTGAAAAAGAACCTGGAACTGTTCAGGGACATTCTTGATTCAAGCCCGGATATTATCATCAGGGAATTCAATTTCGGCCATGAAAAGAAAGCGAGCGGCGCGCTGTTGTATGTTGACGGCCTGACCAACAGGGACCTGCTGGACAACAGCGTGCTGAAGCCGCTGATGTTCGACGACTGCTTCATCGCGAACAGCGAAGACCCTGATATGTCGGATATCGATACGATAAGCAAGAACCTGATTGCCGCAAGCGATATCAAAAAAAAATCCGATATGGACGATATCTTAGACGACCTCCTTTCGGGGAACGCCATTGTATTGATCGACAGCTTCAAGGAAGCGTTGTCTATCGGGAACAAAAAATGGGATAAGCGCAGCGTGTCGGAACCCTCCACAGAAGCTCTGGTGCGGGGGCCGCGCGACGGTTTCACGGAATCCATACGCACGAACACGGCGCTGCTCCGCCGCCGGATGAAAAACACGGATCTTTGCTTTGAAAATTTTAAAATAGGAAAACGCACGAAGACCGACGTTAGCGTGGCATACATCAAGGGCATCGTTATGCCAGGGCTTGTGGAAGAGATAAAAAAGCGCTTGAACAGGATCCAGACGGATGCGGTACTTGAATCGGGGTATATCGAGGCGTTCATCGAGGATGCGCCGCATTCCATTTTTTCGACTGTCGGCAATACCGAAAGGCCCGATACCGTAGCAGCAAAAATACTGGAAGGGCGGGCAGCGATATTTGTGGACGGCACGCCTTTTGTCCTGACGGTGCCCATGCTTTTTGTCGAGAATTTTGTAAATCCCGAAGACTATTATATTAGGCCGTATTTTGCAAGCTATATCCGGTTTATAAGATACCTCTGCTATTTTGTAGCTGTTTTTTCTCCCGCGATCTATGTCGCGCTGACGACCTTCCACCAGGAACTGATACCTACTCAGCTTTTGTTTACGATGTCGGCCGGCGTTTCCGGCGTCCCCTTTCCTGCGGCGGTGGAGGCCGCCTTGATGCTCATAACATTCGATATTTTGCGGGAAGCCGGGATACGCCTGCCCATTGCGGTAGGCCAGGCCGTCAGCATTGTCGGGGCGCTGGTAATTGGACAGGCGTCCGTTTCAGCGGGCCTTATCGGGCCTTTTATGGTCATCATCATCGCGATAACCGCTGTTTGCAGCTTTGTCGTTTCGTCACTCAACGACTCCTCCACATTGCTGCGGTATTTCTTCGTTATTCTTGCTGCCCTGATGGGAGGGTTCGGTATTGCAATGGGACTGCTGTTTATCCTGCTGCATCTTATTTCCCTGCGGTCTTTCGGCGTTCCCTATCTTTCCCCGCTTGCGCCCCTGACACTCAAGGACCTGAAGGACACGTTGGTGAGGCTCCCGCATTGGGCTATGGGAACGCGTCCGAGGGTATTGGCGCGCAGAAACCGCAACCGGCAAAAGCCCGATCTTATGCCGCAGCCGCCGGATGCTAAAAATATTGAAACCTGAGGATTTTCCATGAAGAGCAAAGCTGTTCAACTCAAGATTTTAATTTGCATCATTCTGGTCACCTTTCTCGCCGGTTGCAGTGGCTCCAGGGAATTGAACGCCTTATCTATCGTAATGGGGGCGGGGATAGATAAAAGCACGGAAAAACCGGGCGAAATCCTGCTCACGGCGCAGATCGTAAAGCCAAGCAAAATAAAAAGCGCTTCATCGGAAAGCTCGACCGCGAGTTCACCGGGAGGCGGGACGCAGCGGGAAAAGGCATACTGGAACCTGCAGGCATCAGGAAAGACCGTTTTCGATGCGGCCAGGGAAACCACGCACCAAACGAACAATAAGCTCTATTTTGCGCATAACAAGGTGGTTGTGATCGGAAAAGACGTGGCCATGGCCGGCATAGAGAAGCCTCTTGATTTCTTCATCCGGCTCGTTGAGCCGCGCCCAACGACGGTGATCCTCATATCCAGCACGACTGCGGCCGAAGTTCTGGATGCACAGCCTCAATTGGATATCCTGCCGGCAATAAATCTTTCCAAGCTGACCGAATCGCAGGAGTTCACATCGCAGTCAAGGAAGGTGGACCTCGTAGACTATACCAACGCCATGCTGAGCAAGACGACCTCGCTTGTAATACCGATGGTGTCTGTTCACGAAAAAGACGGAGAGAAAACGGTAATGATCCATGAATCGGTCGGGGCTGTTTTCAAAAGGGACAAGATGGTGGGCGAACTCAGCGAAGAAGAATTCCGCGGCATGAACTGGGTGAAGGGCCAGGTTAAAAGCACGGTGCTCAATATTCCCTACAGGGACGGGAAAATCGGCATAGAAGTCAAAAAGGCCGAGAGCGACATAGGCGTGGAACTCAAGGACGGCAAGGTTACCGTTAAAGCGAAAATCAAACAGGAAGGCATCGCTGTAGACAACGAGACATCAACGGATATTGCAAACCTTTCCTCTTTTGCCGACCTGGAGAAGCTGGAGAGCGACTACATAAAAAATGAGATTATCGAGACTTTTAACAAGGCCCGGAGCATGAATACCGATATTTACGGGATCGGCGAGATGGTGCATAAAAAGTATCCCGCCGAATGGAAGGACATGGAAGATAAATGGGACAGCATATTTCCATCGATTCAGCTTGAATTGGCAGTTACAAGCAAACTGACGTCAACCGGCCTTGCGTCCAAACCGGCTGTACCCGAGTGAGATAAAGCAGGGGATGAAAGCATGATAATCCTGATAACTTTGGCCTTTATTATGTATGCGGTGTACCAGATCCCAAGGCTTGTGAAAAAGAAGCATTGGAGCGATCTGGCTGTTTTCTGCGGCTTGTTTGCTATTGCGTACGGATTATGCATGATGCTTGCCCTCGGAATTGAAATAACCAGTCCGGCCAAAGCGGTGGAAGGTATCCTGAACGCATTGAATCTGCACTACTAACAGGTCTGAAAAACGCCGGTGGCAGACGCTTTATGCTGCATTCCGGCAAGAAACGTTATCTCGTTCAGAGTAAATGGGGAAAATGATGAACATTGGAAAAGTGAAAATTTCACCGGGGCAGCTCATGGGCCTTATCATAGGATATATGCTCGGCTCTTCGCTGTTTACGGGCTATATGGATATAATCGCCAAACAGGATGCATGGATTGTTATCGTTATTTCCTTTATCACCAGTGCACCGTTTTTCCTATCGTACATTTATCTTGCAAAGCGTTTCCCGGGGAAGACCCTCATCCAAATGAACGATATCGTCTACGGGTCTTATCTCGGCAAACTGATATCCGTTTTATACGCTGCTTTCATCCTTGATATTTTCGCCATGAATATTTCGGCGCTTGCGGATTTTTATGCCGTGAGCATTATGCCTGAGATGCCGAAGCTGATTCTTATGATCCTTTTTACGCTTGTCGGCGCGTATGCGGTAAAAAAAGGGATAGAGACGATTGCAAGGATCAGCTGGTTTGCCGTGGCCTACTCAGCCGTTTTTGTGACTATATCATGCCTTTTGCTTATAGGAAACATGGATTTTGGAAATTTTCTGCCCGTATTTCAATTGTCTGCAAAAGATTATGTTCAAAGCACGCATATTTTTTCATCCATTCCATTTTGCAATACGGTTTTGTTTTTAATGGTATTTCCGGCCTTGAACGACGTGAAAAAAATCGGGAAGTATTCTTTAGGTGGATTTGCGGTTGCTGGCCTGATTCTTTTTATTGTTTCAATACGTAATACATCTGTGCTCGGGCCCTCGGCTACAATTTTTACAAATGCGGCCTATGAAGCTACCCGCCTCATCAATATCGGGGAGGTTTTGACAAGGGTTGAACTCTTCATCGCTCTTGCGATTACGCTTGTAATATTTGTAAAAAGCTGCGTAATGTACTATGCGACGGTCAAAAGCATAGGGGAACTGTTCCGGGTGCGTTCCGTTTCTTCGCTGATTATACCCGCCGGAATCATTGCGGTTATTATAGCCATGGTGCTTTTCAGGTCATCAGCAGCCACGGATGATTATTTTTCAAAGTATCACCCGTTTTTTACCATTCCCTTTGAGTTCATATTACCGCCGCTGACGCTGCTTATTGCAAAGATACGCAGGCTTCCGGGACGGACAGGAGGTGAAAGCGCATGACGGTTATGATACTTCTGATCTTTGCATCGATCGCGCTGTGGAAAATTCCGAAACTGGTAAAAGAGAAGCGATGGCGCGGTCTCGCGGTGTTTTGCTCGTTTCTGGCGATAGCGTGTGCAGGCTGCCTGTTTTTAAGCGCCCAGATTAAAATCACCAGCCCCAAAAAAACCGTGGAAAGAGTTATCGATGCTTTAAAGCACCCGTAACGGTTGGATAGAATGGCAAATGTCTTTAGAAAGGGCTTATCCGCCGGATATGGATGGAGGCAGCTCATGAAAACAGAAACCGAAAAAATTTCATCATCCCAGCTCATGTTCCTGATTATAGGTTTATTAATAGGGTCTTCCTTGTTGATAGCGTTCATGGATGGCATTGCAAAACAGGATGCATGGCTTGTGATTGTTGCAGCTTTTTTGGCAAGCATTCCCTTTGTTTTGTCTTATGTTTTCCTTACAAAAAGATTTCCGGGTAAAAGCCTGATTGAAATCAATGATATTATTTTCGGACCATATCTTGGGAAAATCGTATCCATCCTGTATGTGGGTTATTTTCTTTATCTATTCCTTCTCAATCTAAGGGTTCTGGCTAATTTTTATGTGGGTTTCATTTTGACGGAAACCCCAATGCTGATCATCTTAATCGTTTTCACTGCCATCTGCGCATATGCGGTAAAAAAAGGGATTGAAACAATTGCCAGAATCAGCCTGGTTGCTGTGGTATGCTCGGCTATAACAGTGATTATTGTTTTTATATTATTGCTGGGAAGCATGGATTTTGCCAATTTCCAGCCTGTTGGTTCAACACCCTTAAAAAGCTTTATCAAAGGTACGCATATTTTCGCAGCGGTATCCTTTTGCGAAATATTTGTTTTTCTGATGATCTTTCCTTCATTGAACAAAACGAAAAAAACGGGCAAAAGCACTATGCTGGGATTTTCGTTAGGAGCGCTTGTCCTTTTGATAATATCTATGCGGAATACAGCGGTGCTCGGCCCTGCAACAGTCATGTTTACAAACGCGACATACGAGGCCAGCCGTCTTATTAATATTGGAGAGATTCTTACAAGAATTGAGCTCTTTAGCGCTTTTGGTATAACGGTGACATTATTTATCAAAGCCTGTATCTTCTATTATGCTACGGTGAAAAGCACAGCACAGTTGTTCCGCATGCGTTCCGGTTCCCCGTTGATCCTTCCCATCGGGATCATTGGAGTTATTTATGCCTTAGTGGTATTTGAATCTATAATCAGCCAGCAGCAGTCTGCTGAGACGTATCATGCAATGGTTGCGCTTCCCTTTGAGTTCGTCATACCCCCGGTGTCCTTGTTTATCGCAAAGATACGCAAGCTTCCGAAGCAAATGCCGGAGCGGTGTGATGACGGTCAAGAGGCATGGAGGACGGAATGAACGGCAAAAACGCAAAAATTTCACCTGCGCAGTTTATGCTCCTGATGGCAAGCTTTATCGTCGGGTCTTCCCTGCTGCTGTGGTTTACGGATAATATTGCCAAACAGGACGCGTGGCTGGTGATTGCCACGGCTTTTGTGGTGAGCATTCCCTTTATATTGAGCTATGCTTTTCTTGCAAAGAGGTTTCCGGGAAAGAGCCTTATTCAGATAAGCGATATCATATACGGGCCAGTATTGGGAAAACTGATATCGATACTCTATATCAGCTATTTTCTTTTTCTGCTTTCTCTGAATATGCTCGATCTTGCGGATTTTTATATGGGCTTTATCATGCCTGAAACGCCAACATTGGTTTTCCTGACCGTATTTGGGATTATCTGCGCCTATGCGGTGAGAAAAGGTATTGAAACGATAGCCAGGATCAGCGTGTTTTCTTTGATATATGCTTTTATCGTAGTGGCCGTCACCTTTCTGCTTTTGCTGGGGAATATTGATTTGGACAATTTCCTGCCCATGCTGCAGTTATCCGTAAAGGACTACATTCAAAGCACGCATATCGTTGCAGCGATACCGTTTTGCGAGGTTGCAGTGTTTCTGATGGTCTTTCCCTCTTTAAACACAACCAAAAAGGCAGGGAAATACACCATGGGAGGGTTTGCGGTTGCCGCATTTACTCTTTTGTTGATTTCGGTGCGGGATACGGCGGTGCTCGGTCCTTCAGCCGCTATTTATTCCAGCGCTGCATATGCCGCCGCCCGCCTTATTAATATTGGCGAGGTGCTTACGAGAATTGAGATACTTGTTGCATTGGGGATAACGGTCACGCTGTTTATCAAAGTGTGCGTACTTTTCTATGCTTCGGTCACGAGCGTGGAGCAGCTTTTCCGCGTGCGCTCCAGCTCCCGGTTGATTGTACCTATAGGGATTATTGCAGTCGTTATCGCCATGAGCCTGTTTGATTCGATAATAGCACACCGGGAAAACGGCGCCCTCTATCATGCCATATATGCGCTTCCCTTTGAGTTTATCATCCCCCCCTTGTCGCTGCTCATCGCTAAGATACGCAAGCTTCCGAAGACAACAGCGCAATGAAAAAGTGCATAGTTTGGATATGGTGTTTCAGATGCAGCCGCATGTTGTGATATTAATGCATATATCCATGTGCGTTTGATGTGATGAAAACCGCCGTTTGTACCGATATTCTGTAAAAGGAAGAAGACAGATGAGGATAGAATTGCTCACCGCCGCCGCATCGGCCCAGCCGCAGCCCCGCGGCGGAGCGGACGCTTTGCTGAAAAACGGCGATAT
>JBMOLJ010000109.1:0-31692 GCA_049324235.1 Bacillota bacterium | reverse complement strand
CCCCGCGTTATAGGATACCCCAGCTCATATTAAAAAGGAGGAAATTCTGATGGCAAAGTACATTATGGCGTTGGATCAGGGCACCACAAGTTCGCGCTGCATCCTGTTCAATCACAAGGGCGAAATCGTAAGCGTCGCACAGAAGGAGTTCAGACAGATCTATCCGCAGGCAGGCTGGGTCGAGCACGACGCGGCCGAAATATGGGACACGCAGATTGAGGTTGCACAAGCCGCGCTCGGGAAGGCAGGCGCTTCCGCGGCCGATATCGCCGCCATCGGCATCACCAACCAGCGTGAAACCACGGTCGTCTGGAACAAGAACACCGGCAAACCCGTATACAACGCGATCGTGTGGCAGTGCCGCCGCACCGCGGGCTTCTGTGATGAGCTGGTCGCCGAGGGCTGGAAGGACAAGATACGCAACAAAACCGGCCTCGTCATCGACGCGTACTTCTCGGGCACCAAGATCCGCTGGATACTCGAGAACGTCCCCGGCGCACGCGAGCAGGCCGAAGCGGGCGAGCTGCTCTTCGGCAACATCGACACCTGGCTCATCTGGAACCTCACGAAAGGCAAGGTGCATGTGACAGACTACTCCAACGCGTCCCGCACCATGATTTACAACATCTTTGATCTCAAATGGGACGACGAGATACTCGCGCGCTTCAACATTCCCAAATCCATGCTCCCCGACGTGAAGCCGTCGAGTTTCGTCTACGGCGAGACAGACGCGTCCATCTTCGGCGCGCCCGTCAAGATTGCCGGCGACGCAGGCGACCAGCAGGCCGCCCTGTTCGGGCAGACATGCTTTGCGCCCGGCATGGCCAAGAACACCTACGGCACCGGCTGCTTCATGCTGATGAACACAGGCGAAAAGCCCGTCATGTCCAGCAACGGCCTGCTGACCACCATCGCCTGGGGCGTGGACAACAAGGTCGAGTACGCCCTGGAAGGCTCGATCTTCATAGCCGGAGCCGCGATCCAGTGGCTGCGCGACGAAGTCAAGCTGATCGACTCCTCTCCCGAGAGCGAGGAATGGGCAAACAAGGTGGAAGACAGCAACGGCGTATATGTCGTGCCCGCCTTCGTCGGACTCGGCGCCCCGCACTGGGACGGCTACGCGCGCGGCACCATCGTAGGCCTGACCCGCGGCGCCAACAAGGCCCATATCATCCGCGCCACGCTGGAGTCCATTGCATACCAGACCAACGACGTATTAAGCGCCATGCAGGAAGACTCGGGCATCAAACTGGCCGCGCTGAAGGTGGACGGCGGCGCCTGCGCCAACAACTTCCTCATGCAGTTCCAGGCCGACATCATCGACGCGCCCGTACAGCGCCCGGTCTGCATCGAGACAACCGCATTGGGCGCCGCCTATCTCGCCGGCCTCGCGGTGGGCTACTGGGCCAACAAGGAAGAGGTCGTCGCCAACTGGGCAATCTCCCAGACCTTCGAGCCTGCATTCGACAAGGCCAGGAGGGAAGCGCTCGTCAAAGGCTGGGAGAAAGCTGTCGGCCGCGCGCTCAGGTGGATCGACGCCTGATTTTTCACGTCTGCGGGGTATGTGGGGGATATGCATATCCCCCACGGTTGCCCCGGAAACGAGACGTATCCTAACATTCGTCAGCCAGGTGTGAACCAGATGTGGGGGGATAAAATCAAACCGGCGGCATATGCCGCCGGTTTGATGAAAAATTGGCGCGGCAGGGCTTTTGACCACCGGACAGACCACGTTGCCGCGCCTGTTCCCAACACAGGACTGCACTCAAAAAGCGCGTTACGCCGCCCGCGCATGCACATGGGAATACAGGAGCAGAATAATGAAACCAACCCTGGCATTGACGCGGCGGGAAATTTTACTCTAGAATGAAGTGTATACATGCTTATTCAAGCCGGAAAGGACTGACATAGGCCTTAAGGAGAGGTTTATATGATCAAGAGCGTTGACGAACTGGTGGACATACTGATCGAAAACCCGGTGGTCGCCGCGGTACGCGACGGAAGCATGCTGGAGCGCGCGCTGGAAAGCGACGCAAGGGTCGTTTTCATGCTCTTTGGAAGCATCGGGGAAATGGAGCGGCAGTGCAGCCGCCTCTATGACGCCGGGAAGATTTTCTTTCTGCACGTCGATCTGATCGAAGGCCTGCGGCCCGATGCGGTGGGCGTGCGCTATATAGCATCGAAAATGAAGCCTGCCGGTATCATCACCACAAAAGGCGCGTGCGTGCGCATGGCGCACGATGCCGGATTATTCGCCATACAGCGCGTTTTCCTCCTGGACTCCTCCGCGCTGCGTTCCGGCGTCCAGAACATCGTGTCCTGCCGTCCCGACCTGGTCGAAATACTTCCCGGGGTTTCGGACAGGGTGCTTACTATCGCGCAGGAACAAATATCCCTGCCCATGATCGCAGGCGGGCTTATCTACAATAAAGAGGATGTGATTACGGCGCTGAGCGCAGGCGTGATCGCCGTATCCACCAGCTGCGAATCCCTCTGGAACATGAACAAATAACGCGGTTTTTCAAAAAATGCATTGAACCGGTATAACTGTCAGGCAAAGCCTGAGGTTCTCTTTTTATTTCTCGCCTTTCTTTAGGGAAAATTCTATTGCTCCATAAATATGCTTTCCCCCATCCTAAACCACAGATTCATTCGCTTAGGCCTAGCAAAGCACCTGATATCGCACTTCGCGCCATGCCGCAATCTCACCGCCCTTCCGCCCTTTCTTCATGTGTGCGTTGCGCTTGACCAGGCGTAACGCCTCATTTCCGAGGAATACTTAACGTTTAAATAATTCCGCCGCTTATATTGCCTATTCCGCGATACGACGCTGTTTTACGCTAAAATAAGACACTGTTTTCACGCTCAAAAAAAAGGTTATTAAAACGGACGAGGGAATAAATACTGCATACGATTTTAGAATAAGTGCAGCATACGCAAAAAAGTGATACAAACGGAGGAATCGGGTTACTAATATGGTAATTTTATATTATACGACAAAATACAACAAAAAATTGAAATAGCATCTATTATACTCTATACTAAAATTGCTGATTATTATATCATTTGACATTATTCGATCATGCGGTACCAACATGTAAAACCTGGCAACGATGTCGATCTGGGTGTAAAAATGAAAACGACGGATAAACGGGTGTATCTTTCGCCTCCGCACATGAACGGCGGCGAAATGAAGTATATCAACGAAGCGTTCGAGAGCAACTGGGTAGCTCCGCTGGGCGCGAACGTGGATGCGTTTGAGGATGCTGTAAAAGAGTATATCCGCGTGCCGTATGCGCTTGCGGTAAATTCCGGGACGGCCGCGATACACCTTGCGCTCAGACACCTTGGCGTCGGACAGGGTGATGCTGTTTTCTGTTCGGACGTCACTTTCGCTGCCAGCTGCAACCCCATCGTATATCAGCAGGCTGAGCCTGTCTTTATTGATTGCGATATGGAAACCTGGTGCATGTCGCCGGAACTTCTGTCAAGGGCGCTTGTAGATTATCATCGCATGGGCAGGCTCCCGAAGGCCGTCGTTGTTGTAGACCTGTACGGGCTGCCCGCAGATTATGGGAAAATCCTTGAAATCTGTGCGCAATACAGGGTGCCCGTGGTGGAAGACGCAGCCGAGGCTCTGGGGTCGTCCTACAGGGGACGGATGTGCGGCGCTTTCGGGGATATCGGCATACTCTCGTTCAACGCGAACAAGATTATTACCACCTCCGGCGGCGGCATGGTCCTTGCAAGGGACAAGGAAGCCGTGGATAAAATGAGATTCTGGGCGACCCAGGCAAAGGAAAGCGCGCGGCATTACGAGCACAGGGAAATCGGCTATAACTACCGCCTGTCCAACATATGCGCCGGGATAGGCCGCGGGCAGATGGAAGCCATGGACAGCTATGTCCAGGCCCGTCGGAGGATATACGCCAGATATGTGCGGGAGCTTCATGATCTGCCGGTGTCTTTTTATCCTTCTATAGACGGGGCTGAGCCCAACTGCTGGCTGAGCGTTATGACGCTTAAGGAAGGCTGCGGGGTATCCGTGGCCGATATCATGGACGCGCTGGAAAGACAAAACATCGAATCCCGCCCTTTCTGGAAGCCGATGCACATGCAGCCGGTCTACAGGGACTGCGTATTCTACGCGCATTGCGGTGCAACACCGGCGGGGAGCCGCCTTTTCCAGTCTTCCCTGTGTCTGCCCTCCGGATCGGCGATGGATGAAGACGTACAGTCGGAAATAATCAATGTGATCCGGGAATGCTTTTAAAGCTGCCCGCACGCATGAACGAGTATGATTAGCCCGAGGTGGAAATAGCATGGTGAAAAAGGCCATTACTATCGGAACTACGCTGGTATTGCTTCTGGGTACATTTATTGCCTTGAATATCGATCCTGTCGTCAAGGGCCTGACCGGCTTTTTCTCCGGAAAACAAAGCGCCCCGCCCGTCATTTCGGATGTTGCCGGCAACCCCGAGGCCCAAAAGTTCAAAAGCTTCGTTTCCCTGTTTACCTCTCAATCCTCCTACAGCTTTTCCGGTGCCGAAAAAATTACGGGAGACGCTCACTCCGGCCCTAGCGCAACCAGCTTTTCCTGTACCGTAAAAGGCGGCAATTACGCTGTGAGGGCGGTCAAAAACGGGCATACGTACCGGCAGCTGTTTGTGGACGGGGCATACACCCTGGTAGATGATACAACGCGCACGGTTTACCGGAACGTTTCTTATATCAGGTTTCCCGGCAGCCGTTTGAACGAAGCGTTTACCGGCAAGCTGACCCGCATAAAGGAAGAAATATTTAACGGAAACCAGGTAAACAGTTTTGAGCTATATAAGAACGGCATCGTTTATGCGCTGTATTTCAGCAAAAACGATGAACTTATCCGCTGTTTTTATATTTACGACACCCATGAGATAACGATCGACTTTACCAGGTTTGCCATCGGCGATGCGTCGAGCGTGCCGTTTAGCGTTCCGGCTGCATACGCCCGGCGCAGCAGCGCGGATTTCAGCGGCAAATGAATAGGACAGCCCTTTCCCGGACGGCGGTACAGGCCGGCCACACGGGCCTTTCTTTAAAGCGGCCATATACGGAGGTGCGGTTATGTTAAACGATAAAGACACTATCAGAAAAACGCTCACATATATCGTGGATATAGCGTGTCTCTTTCTGATCATGCTGTTGAACCTTGCAACCTACAACGCGGATGGAAACATCGGCAGACTCCTTTCGGAAAACAGGCTGATACTCTCCCTATACCTCACTGTATCCGCCCTGATGCTTTTATTGTTCAAATGCTATGAGGATCCGCTCAAGGACTATTCTTTTTTCAGCACAGCAAAGACGGGCGGGGCTATTCTTTCGGCACACATCATTTTCGTCCTGCTGATGGGCGTCATCGGTCAACCGGTTCCTCCTGTGTTCCTGCTCAATCTGTTTGTCTATTCCGTTGTCATTTGCGGCCTTACCAGGCTTCTGGCCGTTTCCTTTTACCGCATCGGTCCCAGCATCCGCAAACCCGTACATAAAGGCGATATGAAACGCGTGATCATTTTCGGCGCGGGTGACGCAGGCAGATATCTGGTGGACATGCTCAACCAGGATAAATCCAAAAAGATGCGTCCGGTGGCGTTCATTGACGACAATCCCCGGCTCGAGAGGAAAAAAATCAAAGGCCTGCTGGTGGTGGGTCCCCGCGAACTGATCCCGTATGCGGCCAAGAAATACAAGGCGGAAATCATCATCATCGCGATCCCGTTTGTGAACAACTCCACCATACGGGAAATCTTCAATCTGTGCTGCGAGGCCAACTGCACGGTCAAGCGCTTCGGCAACATGTCCAGTCTGGCTTTTGAAGGCCTTGCAAAATCCACCATCAACGAAGTGCGCGTGGAAGACCTGCTCCAGCGCGAGGAAGTCAAGCTCGATCTGGAAAGCGTCAAAAAACTGATCAAAAACAAGGTCGTACTGGTCACAGGCGGCGCGGGTTCCATCGGCTCCGAGCTTTGCCGCCAGATCCTGCACTATGGAGCAAGGCTGCTGGTGGTGTTCGATTTCAACGAAAACGCGCTGTTTGAGATTTCGGGTGAACTACGGCAGAAATACCATGAATCCATGTTTGAAATATGCCTGGGTTCCATCCGGGAAAAGGATAAGCTTGAGTCGGTCTTTGAAAAATACCGGCCGAGCATCGTGTTCCACGCCGCGGCGCACAAGCATGTTCCCCTGATGGAGATCAATCCCCGCGAAGCCCTGATCAACAATATCATCGGAACCCTCAACGTGGCCGAAGCGGCCATTGCCAACAATGCCGACAGGTTCATCCTGATCTCTACCGACAAAGCGGTGAACCCCTCGAACATCATGGGCGCCACAAAACGGGTTGCCGAGCTGATCATACAGCAGAAGAACGCGCTCGGGCGCACGCTTTTTGCGGCTGTCAGGTTTGGGAATGTCCTGGGAAGCAACGGCAGCGTCGTATCGGTATTCAAAAGGCAGATTCGGGAAGGCGGCCCGATTACCGTTACGGATAAGGAAATAACGAGGTATTTCATGACCATCCCTGAAGCGGTGCAGCTCGTTCTGGAGGCCTCATCCATAGCGCAGGGGGGCGAGATATTCGTGCTGGACATGGGCGAACCGGTAAAAATATACGACCTTGCCACCACGATGATAAAGCTTTCTGGCCTCGAGCCGGATAAAGACATAAAAATCGAGATAACCGGCCTGCGTCCCGGAGAAAAGCTGTTCGAGGAACTGCGTTTATCTGAGGAGACCGTGACCAAAACCAGCAAAGATAAAATATTCGTGCTCAAATCAAGCTACGAGGCGGAACGCGAACAGATTGAAGCCAGCTTTAACAAGCTGCGCGAATATATCGAAAACAGGGAGTATCTAAAAGCATACAACTATATGAAAATTCTCATCCCTTCGTTCGAAAACGAGATTGCAGTATGATTTAACGAATACTGAAAGGAGCCTGAACAGTTTGGAAGCTTCCGAGGGAATGACGCGCAAATCGGTGCGCAAGGGTTTTAGGATCCTGGCGAGGCGGTGGTACTGGCCCGTCATATTTTGCGTTGTCTTTGCGTTTGCCTCTTTGTCCCTGTTTTTTTTGAAATTATATACGCCTGAATATAAAATATCCACCACATTCATACCGGCGACGTATCAGACCGACCGGGACGGGAACGCTATATCCGGCGGTTTGGACGACGCCGTCGCCCGTTCCGTTACCTATGCGCCGCTGGTAAAGAACGAGCAGGTTCGCGACGCCATCAGGAGCGCGGTTGACTTCAAAATCACGAAGGAAGAGTACGACGAGGCAATAACCGCCGCGTATAACGAATACAGCGCCGCTGTTACCATCAGCGTCACATGGAAGGACGAGGCGCAGGCATACCAGTTGCTGGAGACTGTGAAAGGATATTTAACATATGTCGTTTCGCATTCGGCGAACGCAGGCGCAATCACGTGGCTGGACGGTTATTCCTCCGAATTTGAACAGAAGGGCACAAGGCCTTCCCTTATTTTTGCCCTGGGCGCTTTTATCGGGTTGTGTGCGGGGGCGTGTTTTGCATTGCTGCTGGGCGTGGCCGACAAACGCGTTTTTGACCTTAAGGAAGTGCGCTACGGCGGCGAAGTCGACGTACTCGGCGTAATCGGAAAGGACCGCGTTTTCAAGGGCAAGAGCTACGCCAACAGGAACGCGCTGAACCATTCCCATAAGCAGCTGATGGCCATTGCGTTTCACATCAGAAAACAGATGGAAGCGCACGGCAAAAAGCTGATTATGTGCATCTCCCCTACGGCCAAATGCGGTACAAGCAAGGTCGTGAACGAAATCGCGCGCCTGTTGTCCAACATCCAAATGAGGATTCTCATCATCACGATAAAAAAGAAAGCGTCGCCCGATGCGCCTGCCGAGGAACCGGTCATAACATCCCTGATCCCCAGGGTGGACGGATGCGCCTGCTTCTGGGAAGACTCGGAAAACAACAGCGCCTTCATCGGGCCTATTTCAAGAACGATTTCTTCGGCCATGGAAAAATATGATCTCATCCTGGTAGACTGTCCCCCCCTGCTGGAGAACATCGAGATGGCTCTTTTCGCAGGCGGGATGGACGCCACATTGCTTGTATTCAAATACGGGAAAACAGAACACGAGGACGTGCTCTCGTCCGTTGCGATGCTAAGCAGGGCTGAAGCCGGGCCTCTCTGGTGTGTATGGAACTTTGCGGATAAGCGGTATGTGCGAAAACCCTATATCCACCAATAGCCGGTTCCATAGGAGGTTATCTATGTCCAGCCCCACTGTTTCGGTACTGATGTCTGTATACAACAACGCAGCCTCCGTGGATGCGAGCATACGCTCGATCGTGGAACAGACGTATGCGGATTGGGAAATGGTCCTGGTAAACGATGCGTCCACGGACGGATCATTGGATAAGCTCCTTTACTGGCAGGACCGTGACAGCAGGATAAAGGTATATTCAAACGAATGCAATCTGGGGCTTGCCGCATCTTTGAACAAGGCGCTTAATAAGTCGGCCGGAGCGTATATCGCCAGGATGGACGGGGACGACGTGGCCATGCCGGACAGGCTCATGCAGCAGGTGGCGTTCCTGGACGCCAACCCGCAAACAGCTATTGTGAGTTCCGCCTGCATCCTTTTCGACGAAACCGGCGCATGGGGCGTGCGAAACGGCAAGCCTAACCCAACGAAGCACGATTTCCTGTGGGGCAGCCAGTTCCTGCACCCCGCCACCATGATGCGCCGCGAGGCGCTGCTTCATGCGGGAGGCTACCGCGTTTGCAGGGATACTTTAAGGACAGAGGATTACGATTTGTTTATGCGCATGTACGCACTGGGATACAGCGGTTTCAACATCAGCGAACCGTTGCTGCGCTATTATGAGCGCCGCAAGCCGCGGCGCGTAAAGTTTTCGCTGCGCTGGAGCGAAGCGAAAACAAGATACAGGGGATTTAAGGAACTCGGACTTCTGCCGGGGGGGCTTTTGTACGTCGTAAAGCCTTTATTGGTGGGGATTGTCCCCGGCGGGCTCAAACGAAAGCTCCAGGACCGCAGGTCGGCAGCCGAGGGGGGTGGCGGCGCATGAGCACGCCGCTAAGAGTGCTGCACATCCTGTCCTCCACGATGCGCGCCGGCGTCGAGATGATGGTCATGAACCTTTACCGTGAAACCGACCGGGAAAAGCTCCAGTTTGACTTTGTCGCGCACGATCTGGGGGAAGACGATCTTGGCGCCGAAATCGAAGACCTGGGCGGCCGGGTGTTCAAGGTGCCTCTATTAAGCAAAGTCGGAATGACAAAGTTTGTAAACATCATCTACGATATCATCATGAAAAACGGGCCGTACATTGCGGTCCATACGCATACCGACTACCAGGGCGGGTTCTCGGCAATAGCCGCAAAAAAAGCGGGCGTACAAAGGCGCATCTGCCATGCGCATCTGGATACGAGGGGCATGCGCTCTCCGGTATTCCTCGCAAAAAAGCTGCTCGGCAGGGCGCTGATACAGCGCTGCGCCACACAGCGCTGCGCGTGCAGCAAATATGCGGGCATTGCCCTCCACGGGAAGCGCGCGGTAGAAAAGGGCCACGTAGAAATCATCAACAACGGAATCGATGTAAGCGGCTACCAGGCCTTTGATCCTGAGAGCAGAGAAAAACTGCTGCAGGACTGCAACGCCAGCGGCGGCGCCCGCCTTATAGGAAACGTGGCGCGCCTGAATCCGGTGAAAAACCAATCGTTTATCCTGGACATGGCCGCCGAAGCTAAAAAGAGAGGGCTTAATTACCGGTTTGTATTGGTGGGCAGCGGTGATTTGCTCGAAGACCTCCTGCAAAAACGGAACCGGGCAGGCCTTGAGGACACTGTTTTTTTCCTGGGTACACGCGAGGATATTCCGCAGTTGATGCAATGTTTTGACGCGTTCGTGCTTCCCTCTCTTGCCGAAGGGCTGCCCCTGACGGCAATAGAGGCGCAGGCGGCGGGTACGCCGGTAATCGCCGCGTCCTGTGTGCCGCTGGAAGCGGACATGGGGCTTGGCCTGCTGCACCGCCTGCCGCTCGAAAAAGGAGCGGTCGCCTGGCTCAGCCAGATCGGCAGCGTTCTGGATACCGCGAAACGCCCGGACGCTGCGCCGCGCATTGACGCGGTGCGGCAAAAGGGGTTTGACGCAAAATACAACGTAAACACGGTGATGGCGCTCTACGGCCTGAGCAATCAGGCGTAGGAAGCACGTTTTTCTGTAATACAGTAACACAGAGGTATTCTATGTGGACAATCTGATTGACTACAGCGGCTCCATAATCCTATATGTGGCCTGCTTCCTGCTCACGGCGGCAATGGCGGGCCTGGCGCAAATATACCAGCAAAAACGCAGGCCTGTGGCGTTATCTCCTTCCATGACGCTCAGTACCCGCCCCAACCGGATATGGTGGATACTTTCTTTAATGGTCCTTTTGCTGCTGTCCTCGCTAAGATATGGGGTCGGTACGGATTATGCGACATACGGGCAGCTCTATACGTCGCTCAATCAAATCGATTCGCTGGATAAGTTTATCGCGCAGATTCCGGTCACGGAACCGGGATATATCCTTCTGAACTTTTTTGTCAAAGCGGTTTTTAACCAGTATCTGGTAATCTATGCGCTGTGCGCCCTTGTAACGCTCGGTTTTTTTTACAAGGCCTTTGAGGATTACCACGAAAAAGGCTCAGTTATGCTCGCGGCGCTTGTTTTCATTGCCGCCTTCTTTTCTTTGAGCCTGAATATAATGCGGCAGATGATGGCCGTGGCTATCATGTTTTTTGCCACGCGCTATATTTTCCAGCGCAAGTACGGGGCAGCAGCGGCATGGACCATAGTTGCGGCTTCCTTTCATGTCACGGCGCTGGTGGTCGTTCCGTTCTGGATCATCCGCGGGGACAGGCGCTGGGAAAGAATTACAAGAATCGTCCTGTTTGCCGCACTTGTCGCCTTACTGTTCGGAGGTATGCTGTTCAGCGCGCTCTTTACGCATATACCGTTCTTCCGGTCGGTGGGAAGCGAAGCCCGGCTTGGGGCGACGCCCGGGCTTGGCCTGCTCCTGCTCAGGGCGCCCATTTTCATCCCTGTGCTGATTTACCGCAAAAAGCTCATGGAACATGATGAAAGAAACCGCCTCTGGATCATATTCATGCTGTTCGAAATCGCTTTCTGCCACCTGGGATACATCAACTCGGTTTTCAGCAGGATCTCGCTATACTTTGCAGCATCGTGGGCCGTGCTCCTGCCCTCGCTGGTGCGATGCATGCCCGACCGGTCAGCGCAGTACCGGATGGGCGCGTATGTTGTGCTGGTGCTGGTTGGATTGTGGGTATTCAACTCGGTAATAAACAACTACAACGAGGTTTTGCCGTATAAAAGCCTGTTTGACGGCCTTTCCGTTGCGTGATAGGATATATATGGAGAGGTGTATGCATTTATCAGTTGCTGAAAGGTGTTTCCCTGCATGAACAAGGACGAGCCTTTGGTATCCGTTGTGATGCCCAATTACAATACGCCGGAGGAATACCTGCGCAGGGCTATCGAAAGCGTACTTGGACAGACCTATAAGAATATCGAATTTATTATTGTAGATGATGCTTCCACGGGCAGTGATGTCGAGATCATCAAATCATATAATGATAACAGGATGGTTCTGCTGCAGAACGAAAGCAACCGGCATATTTCCTTTTCCCTGAACCGCGGTTTTGGCGCTGCGCGCGGAGAATACGTCGCCAGGATGGATTCCGACGACATCTGCCTGCCCCGTCGGTTGGAAAAACAGGTCCGGTTCATGCAGCGCAGAAACGATATTGATGTGCTGTGCACGCGGGCGGAGTTTTTTGGAGACAAAAAAGGCGTATACGCGACGGGCATCAGGAACCCGGAGCACATGAAAACCGAGGTTTTCTTCGGCTGTCCCATCATCCACCCGAGCGTGATGTTCAGGGCGTCTTTTCTAAGAGAGCATTCCGCACTTTACAGCACCGGCTCCGATTACAAGGCCGCCGAAGATTATGAGCTTTGGTCCCGTTGCGCATTTACAGGGAGAATATTCGAGTATCCGCAGGTGCTGTTAAAATACCGGATGCATGCCAGACAGGTATCCACCGCAACCCGGAAACTTCAGGACGAAAACGCTAACAATGTGCGGCGCAATATGCTTTTTAAGCTGGGTATCAAGCCCGATCCTCATGAAATGGACGTTCACTTTTATTTCTGCATAGAAGCCGTATCGCCGGACATATTCCTTTCGGAAACCGAAAGCTGGGCGAACCGGCTGCTTCAGGCCAACGAACAGTACAGGGCGTTTGATGAACGCTGTTTCAGGAAAGCCGTCATGCAGCATTTTTTGGTAACGGCGGTCAAGACCCTGCATCAGAAACGGGCCGGCCTCCGGCAGGTGATGCGGTACCGCCTGATGAAAAAGGCGATGTCGCCGGTATACTATCCCGGATATATAAAACGGTACCTGTTTTCAAAAAGGCTCAACCGGCTTCAAATGACACCAATGCGAAGAGGGTAGATGCGCATGTATGCCAAAGCCGCGCGCCGCGGCCGGAAGCGTTGGGCCGCCGTTTTGGTTTTCCTCATTGTGCTTTTCATCGCGCTCGACGCGTATATTGACTGGCGCGGCACATTATCGGGATTCTGGGGTATACACGAAAGTGTAAATGCTTACCCGGGGCTGTACACGTATCCCGGGGATGAAGACTGGTATACCATCGATAACGACCGTTTCGGCATAGACAGTACCGGCGGGCACGCGGGCCGGACGACGGACGGGATCAATGCAGCGCTTCAGTGGGCGAGCCTGGCTGGCAGGAACAAAGTACGGCTGCCAAAAGGCACATATCTCATCCGGTGCGCATGGAGCAATCCGTATATCATGCCCGATGACGGGATTAAGGTGCCCTCCGGCATGACGCTCGATCTTGGAGACGCAACGCTCATGATCGAGCCGAACGGTTCGCCCTGTTACTGCATCATCTCCGTTGCGGAAAAAACCGGCGTGACCATCCTGGGCGGTACGCTGGCGGGAGACCGGGACAGCCACGATTACAGCACGGACGCCGGTCTGTCCACGCATGAATGGGGTTTTGGCATCGCCGTGGCCGCAAGCACGGATGTGCTGATCCAGGATGTGACCATACGGGACACCACCGGTGACGGCATCATACTGGAAGGCTCATACAAGCCTCTGAAGGAAAACGGCAAGCTCAGCGCCAACGTGCGTATTTATCATTGCGATATATCCAATTGCCGCAGGCAGGGCGTCAGCGTTGTGGGCGCGACGGACAGCATTGTCGCCGGAAACGAGATATATGGGATCAACGGGACACCACCGGAGTACGGAATCGATGTCGAGCCGGGGCTGGATTACCGCGCAGACAACGTGAAGATTTACGACAACCTGATCTACGGCTGCAGGGCGGGCGCTGTCAGCTGCCACAGCGGTTCCAATTATGAGGTCTATGCAAACCGGTGCAAAAGCAACAGCATCATTGCCGTTGAATGCAGCAATGTGAAAATATATAACAACAGCATTGAATCAAGCCTTATACGGGTTTACAGGAATGCTTCAAACGTTCAGGTATACGATAACCGGCTTGACCTTTTGAGCAGGCTTATCATAGAAAATTAGCTATAGCCGATCAAAACGTTATTTTTGTCCGTAGCAGATGATAACGAACCGGAGAGATATTTTATGCTTGAAGTAATGGGATTAGACAATGAAACACTATGGGCCGATACCGTAAAACAGTTTCAACAGCACGATGTATACTATTTGCCGCAATATGTTAAGGCTTTCAAGCTTCACGGGGACGGCGAGCCGATGCTCTTTTACTATGCATCGGGCAACACCCGCGCCATCAACGTGGTCATGAAGCGCGATATTTCCCAATGCGCCTATTTTACGGATTCTTTCCAGGCGGACACCTGCTTTGACCTGTCAACGCCTTACGGCTACGGCGGTTTTCTCATAGAGGGCGGCAGGGACGCCGGGGCTTTAAAGGCGCTGGATGAGGAATACAGCGCCTGGTGCCGCAGCTACGGCATCGTGAGCGAATTCGTCAGGTTCCATCCGGTGCTGGAGAACCACCGCGGCATGGAGCCTGTCTATGATGTTGCGGTGCTGGGGAAAACGGTCAGCATGGATTTGTCTTCCCCGGAGGTTATCCATGCGAATATTAAAACAAACAAGCGCAACAGGATCAATAAGGCGCAAAAGAGCGGCGTCGAGGTCTCCTGGGGCCTGGACGAATCCCTTTTCACGGTTTTTAAGGAAATATATGACGAAACCATGGACAGGAACGAAGCGCAACGGTATTACTACTTTGAAAAGAGTTTCTATGAAAGCGTATTGGTTGACTTAAACAATAACGCGCTGGTTTTTTACGCCACACTGTCAGGAGAGATTATTGCGGCAGCAATATTTCTGTTCTGCAACGGACAGATGCACTGCCATCTTTCCGCAACAAAAAAAGAGTACCTGCCGAATTCGCCTGTCACCCTTCTCAATTACAAAGCGGCTCTTTGGGGTTTTGAAAACGGATACAGGACACTTCATCTTGGCGGCGGAGTCGGCGGACGGACAGACAGCCTGTATACCTATAAACATGAAATGAACATGAAGTCGGACAATGTGTTCGCGGTTGGCAGGAAAATTTTCGACTGCGAAAGATATGAATTTTTAATGGACATGCGCAGGAAAAACGGGGCTGCATTGAACCCGGACTTCTTCCCGCAGTACAGGGGTTGATTGCAGGCATGAGCGGCCGGATGGATACCGAGGTGAGAACGTATGAGAAAAGAGAATAGGGGAAAGCTTTATGCACGCTATATCAAACGTTTTCTTGATATAGCGGTTTCGGCTGCCGGATTTATACTCTTCTCCCCTGTCGCCTTACTATGCGTGCTGGGAATAAAGCTTGACGATCCCACCGGCAGTATCCTTTTTACACAGGAACGCAACGGAAAGGACGGCAAGGTATTCAGGGTCATCAAATTCCGTACAATGAAGAAGGAGCTCAGCGGCGGGTCTGTCGCCGCGTATGAAGATACGCTGACTCCGGTGGGAAAGATCATGCGGAAGCTCAGCCTTGACGAATATCCCCAGCTCATAAATATTCTGCGCGGGGATATGAGCCTCATCGGCCCCCGTCCCCTGCCGGTAAGGTATTACGGCTCGTTTAACAGGAAGGAACTGCGCAGGTTTGAGGTTCGGCCCGGGCTGACAGGCCTTTCACAGATCAACGGCAGGGCGAATCTCAACTGGGACCAGCGGTTTGAAATGGATGTAGAGTATGTGGACCATCTTTCCTTCTGGATGGATATCAAGATATTCCTCAAGACTATTCCCGCCGTGTTTTCCCATAGGGACGTCATGCTTGACAGCGGCACGGAAAATTTTGACGATTACCGTAGGAAGCAGCTCGAGCAGCAACGTATAAACGAAGTCAGAAAACTGCTCGCAAATGACAACGCGGATATCTTCCGCTCCAAGGGCATGGGCGCATAAGAAATACGGGAGGTAGCCATGATGGTGCAAAAGGTGCTGTTTACCGCTTCGGTGGTCAGCCATCTCAAGGCCTTCCATGTGCCCTACATGCAGTATTTCAGGGAAAAAGGATATGCGGTGCATACCGCCGCAAGGGGCGAAAACACAATCGCTGCCATTGACACGCATCACAACATTGCTTTTGAAAGAAGCCCTTTCAGCCTCAAAAGCATCGGATGCTACAAAGCCCTCAAAAAACGCATTGAAGAAAACAGCTACGGCATTATTCACTGCCACACGCCGGTCGTGGGCGTGCTTACCCGGCTCGCGGCACGCAGGGCGCGCAAAAAGGGCACGGTTGTCATCTATACCGCGCACGGATTTCATTTCTTTGACGGCGCCCCTTTTCTCACCGGACGCATATTTCGGTTGCTTGAAAAATGGCTCAGCCGGTATACGGATCATCTTATCACGATAAACGAAGAGGATTATCTGGCGGTACGCAAATACGGTTTTAAACCGGGAGCTTTTTACAAGGTCCACGGCGTAGGGGTCGATACAGCCCGTTTCGCCGTGCAGACCGAAGACAGAAAACGCGAAAGCCGGAATCGATACGGTATCGGTCAGCGGGCGTTTGTCCTTGTGTTTGCCGCCGAATACAGCAAACGGAAGAATCAGGAAATGCTCCTTGAGGCAATGCGCCTTTTAAAGGAGCAAGTGCCGCAGGCGCTTTTGCTTCTGCCCGGGGACGGCCCTTTGTACAAAGAATACGAACGGATGATACAGGCCATGGGAATTACGGGAAACGTCCGGCTGATGGGATACCGCAACGATATGGACGCGCTGCTTTTAACGGCCGATGTTGCGGTGGCGTCCTCCGTGCAGGAGGGGCTGCCGATCAATGTTGTTGAAGCCATGGCAGTGTCTTTGCCCGTGGTTGCGACGCGTATCCGGGGACACGTCGATTTGGTGGCGGATTCCGTAAACGGGTTTCTGGTGGACCTGGATGATGCAAAGGCGATGGCCGAAAAGCTGCTGTTTTTATATCAGAACCCGGATATCGCACGGAACATGGGCCGCACCGGGCGGAAAACGGTCGAGCCTTATCTTTTGCACAACGCCAAAACCGAAACAACGCGGATATATGATACAATAATCGATAAAGCAGGGCATTGAACCGGCGTAATGCAGCGGCTACGGAGGAAGCGGTTTAGCCGTGAACTTCTCCCTGATTTTCCAGATTTGCAGGTTCATCTGCTTGCATTACAACGGATACTCCCGCACCGGTTTACTATTGGCGGGACGGAGGCTTAGGCTTGAGCAAGACGAAGCTGGGCATTAAAACCGCTATTTCGGTGATGCTGGTTGCGCTTATTCAGGGAGCGCTGAGCATTTACCGGACAAGCGTCGTTTTGGGCGCCTACGGAGACAATATAAATGGCGTCGTACAGGTGGCGCTGCAGGTGAGCGCGTATCTGGTGCTGTTCCAAAACGGGATGTCCGCGGCATTTCAGTACAAGATGTACGCACCATTGACGCGGGGGGAATTCGGCCGGATATCCGGCCTGTTCTCAGGGCTGCAGAGAAAAATGCTCGGTTTGTCCGGGAAAATGCTGCTCATCGCCGTGGTAGTCATACCGGTGTATTCCGCTTTGCTCATAAAGCAGGGCGTCGGCTACTGGGACACCGTATTGATCCTGGCGGCAATCGGCATCCGTATCACCGCCCCCTATTTCGTCACCCTGCCCGAACGGTGCCTGATCGACATCAGGGAAAAACGCTACGTCGTGAACATCGTGGAAGGGGTTAAGGATTGCGTAACTCTCGCCGCCGAAATCCTGCTCATACGCTTCACCCCGCTCCCCCTCCCCCTGATCCTCTGCGTGAACCTTATTTTCCTCGCCGCAAGCAAGCAGGTCTATCTGCTTCTCGTCAGAAAATACTACGGAAAAGCCTTCAGCCTCAAATCTCCTCCCGAATACGCGCCTTTGTCCATGACAAAGGCAGTATACGCACACCAGGTCTCCTCCATCGCCACTAGCAATACGGACAACGTTGTGCTCTCCTTGATGAGCAGCCTCACAAACGTTACCATATACAGCGCGTACGCCACTTTGATCTCCTATCCGAGCCTGGTCATCAACAGGATTATTGAGGGGATGCGCGCAAGCCTTGCCCTGAAGATCACCCGCGGGGATGATGACAGCTACAACGCTTATAAAGAGCTGCTGGCTTTTTCCTTTTTTTGCGCCGGTATCGTCGTCCCCGTTTTTTTGCAGATGGCCAATCCGTTTGTCGCGCTCTGGATCGGCCCGCAATACCGCATCCATTTGGTTCCGCTCCTCCTTTTCGGCCTGATCCTCGCCGACAGCTTCATTATGCCGCCCGTCTACGCCGCAAGGGATGCAAGGGGACTGTACCAGGAATCCAAGGGCTATACAATAGCGCAGGCAATCGTGAATGTGGTGGTTTCGGTGGGGCTGGTGATTCCCTTTGGCATCACCGGCGTGCTTGCCGGAACCTTCGCCGCGCTGTACCTGATCCTGCAGCCCAGGAATTTCATACTGGTCTACACTAAAGTATTTGAACGGAAGGTAACGATATACTATGATCTGATCGTCGTCGCGGCGCTGTGCGCGGCATCGTATTTTGTGTCCGGCCTTGTAATGGCGGCGGTCTTCCCTGCCGGTATATCGGGCTGGATGGTCCTGATAGAAAAGACCTCTGTTTGTACGGCTACAGCGCTTGTTATTACGGCCGCAGGGCTGTGGGTTTCAAACAGCGGGTTCAGGTCTTTCGTAAAACGGTTTTCCGGTATAATCAGGCGCAAGAGAACGTTCAATCCCTGCAATGAGGAATAGAAACCAATGAAGCTTATCAGCATCATCGTTCCTGTATATAACGCGCAAAATACACTGGGCAGATGTATTGAAAGCATACTGGCACAGGCCCATACGGCTTTTGAATGTATCCTTGTGGACGACGGCTCTACGGACGGCTGCGCGTCCATGCTCGATGCGTATGCCCAGAAAGACAAGAGAATCCGCGTGATCCACACGGAGAACAAAGGGGTGTCCTCGGCACGAAACACGGGGCTTTCCGTTGCCCGCGGCGATTATATAGGCTTTGTCGACGCGGACGACTGGATCGAGCCTGGCATGTTTGAACATCTGTACGGGTTGATCGAACGCGAGCAGGCGGATATTGCCGTATGCGGCTACCGTGAGGAAAGCGCAGGCATGCCGCAAACCTGTCCGGTTTCCGGCGCGGCCCCGGCTCGGGCCGTTGTGCTTTCCGCAAAGCAGGCTTATGCAATGGCGCTGGCGCCTGACAGTTTCAAGGGCTTTTTGTGGAACAAGCTTTTCAGGAACGTTTTTTTCACACCGGAAGGACATCGCCTGCGGTTGGATGTATCGGTCCACATATGCGAGGACCTGCTTTGTCTCTGCCAGTGCCTGTGCAGGGCACAAAAAATCGTATACGACCCCGTGCCGCTGTATCATTACACGGTAGCGGAAAGCAGCGCCACCAACAGCCTTTTTTCCGCGCGCAAGGCCACTTTGTTGGATGCGCGCAGGAAAATCGCCGATCTTACAAGACAGAATTATCCTGAACTCTCGCGCATAGCCGAGCGCCTTTACATAACGGATGCGGTATACATTTCGATTCTGGCGCTGCATTCCGGTAGCGGACCGGCGGTCGCGGGCCTAGATATCAAGCGCATCAGGAAGCGCATTTTCGGCTACTGTTTCGCAAAGGGCAGCGGTCTAAAGAATAAGTGTATGGCATTGGCGCTATGCATAAGCCCCCATGCGGCACATGCGCTTTGGAGGCTTTCCCGGGGAAATAAGAGCGGCAGCGGCCATGATACTCAAGCATAAACCTATTAAAGCTGTGATTGCAGATGCAAAAAAGGAGCCTGCCGTTAAGCAGGCTCCTTTTTTGCACCCCGGGGGTGATGCAGTCTTTTAACCGAAGAATACCCAGCTGTTTGCGTCCAAGTTGTTGTTTTCAACTGTTACGCCGGAAGAATAGGTCATGACACGGATGAAACTGTTCTGTATCGTGTTGCCGTAAATCTTTACGTTCGAACAACGGACCGCAATAATGTTGTTTCCGGTGCACGTATTGGCATATACCTCGTAGTTGGACCCTTTGTTGCAGTTGATGGCGCCCCCGGTGCAACCGTAAATCGTATTATTGTGGATTTTGAGGTTGTCGACAACATAATCGAATTCGGTCTCAACATCTATTCCGTATTGCGGATCGGTGCCGCTTATGCCGTGTATCCTGTTCCGCGCGATTTCGCTGGCAGTCGCGCCTATCACGCTGATTCCCTGCCTGCGGCAACCGGATATATCGCAATCGAATATCTTGATATTCGAGCAGATTTTACCGCCGCTTGCCAGAGACTTGTACGAGCCTTCCAGTATAATGCCGTCGCCCGTCATGTTTTTAATTGTAACCCCGTCGATAAGCACGTTTGTGCTCGCCGATATGCATATGCCAAATCCCCATTCATGCGTTTCGGAACCCGGGCTCGACGCATAGACATGCTGCCCGAGGTCGCCGATCAGCGTCCCGCCGGTAATGGTAACGCCGCTCTTTCCCACGACGGCAAATATGGCGTAAGCAGGATAGCTGTTGGCTTCGAGCTTGAAGGTGGATGCGCCCAGGTCCAGCGTCATTCCCGACGGCACGAGTATGCCGTCGGTGGGCGCGATATATCTGTTGTTCCAGTTGCACTGGATAAGATACGTACCGGTGGAAAACCTGATTTTATTGTATCCCTGCGCCTTTGCCCAGACTAAAGCCTGGTTGATACCGTCGGTCGTTGCCCTCGCGCTGGTTCCGTTGCTTTTAATGCCGAACTGCGCGTTATTAATCGTATACCAGCCCTGGGCATCAGGATTGGCCGGACTTGCCGAGGGGGTCGGCGTAACCGTTGGCGCCGTTGCCGGTGTGGCTGTTGGCGCTGTCGTACTTACGGGTGTTGCCGTCGGTTTGACGGTTGGCGAGGGCGCCGGCGTTGTGGCCGGTTTGGCGGCCGTGGCGCCTGCTCCCAGCTTTATTCTGCTGCGAAGCGCATACCCCGTTTTGCCGGAGGCATTTACCTTATAATAGTTGCCCGATACCGCGTAGACATCAACCGTATTGCCCTTGCGCAATGATACGATCTTTTTTGAAGAAGCGGAGGCCGAAGAATAAACATACATGGAGGCCGTCGCTTTCCCGCTTGTCAGGGCTTTGCCGGATAGGACGCTAACGCCGGATATGGGTACGTAGCCTGTTTTACCCGCTTTACCCGTAGTCCTTGCTTTATAGTAGCTTCCCGATATTGCCAACACCTCAATACCGCTGCCTTTTCCCAACCGCAGGAGTTTCTTTGACTTGGCCGAGGCCGAAGCATAGAGATACGTGGTACTTTTGGCCTTGCCTACCACGGCCGCGGTACTTTTCTGTTTGGGTGCTATCGGGGTTGTTACCGACTGGCTTTGTGTTTTTACACTACTGATTCCTGCGGCTTCAACAGTTATTCCCCCAAACACCACTGTAAAAATAAGCGCTGAACTCAATATCCTGATAATTATCTTTTTCATAACTGACCCTCCTGAATCCCTGGCTTCTCATGTCCCTGCTCTTTCACGTAGGTTAGCTTTTGTGGTCTGATCTCATGGATGATGAGGTTCTTCCGTCGTCTTTTGCAGGTGCCCGTTGTTTCAGTGTCTGTATAAAAAAGGCGCCTCCCATCCCGGCGATGCCAAGACGGAAGGCACTGGAAACAATCCTTCATTCTTCGGCAACCGGCTGTCATAGTCTTATCTGACCTTAGACCCTTGGCTTTGCGTCCCTGCTTTTCAGCAGGTTTGCCTTTATCGGATGGAATAACTCCCATTATTTGTTTAACGCATAATATCATCATTAAAACACCGCATCAAGCCGCTTTCACGAAAGAGCAAAGCAGGGGATTAAGTTTTAGCACCCATTGTGCGAAGAATATGCAACCGAAAAGCCTCCGTAAAAGCCTTTATCCTGCACGCCTTAACCGGCTGCATGCCCCGTTTCCCTTGTTTAAAAGCTTTCCGGCTGCTTTGCGCGTCTATGGGCAACGCGAACCGTCAGGCTTTGAATGGGAATGAGGAAGCTTGTACTTCACGATTTGTATTATGTTATGTAATTCGTAAGGGAGGAGTGTTTTTCCGGGTTGTTCCTGGTGATTGTGTAAATAAAAATGATCATTTTGCTACAGCGGGAAAATACCATGCGAGAAAATGCCTGTAAGAGGCATGGAGATGTGGGTAATACTGTAGACGAAAAGCTCAATAAATACTTGCAAGCGCCCGAGCATCATTATTTTGATTTCTACACCTGCGACGGGCAAGCGCTTTTTATGGAAGGCGTCATGCCATGATTTGAACTCCGTTCAATGTTTATTTCCCGTCACAAGCGGCTTTACGCTTTGGATAGGCATGTATAACATCGACAAAATGCGGCAAAATCCCCTCAATATGAACGAATCCCTCCTGCTGTCACCATGCTGAAACTGAGGTTTTGCGGATAATGCCCCATTTGTGATTAGTGCAGTTAACATATTGCAAACCTTTTATTTAAAAGGATTGTAGTTAATAATGCAGTATGTTATAATTTGCCTGTAAAAATAGATTTAAAAACTCAATTTGAATTTTGGCAAGCTGCGCGAAAGCGTTGCAACGCAAAACCAGGAGTCTAAAGCGCTTACAAAGCGAAATGATCGTCCGGTTGCTTAACAGCACCGGACGTTTTTGTTTTAAGATGGCAGTTCGTCAAAGGGTATACGAAAATATATTCTCAAACAAGCCTTACGGGGGATACCATGGAATTTCTTGAACGCCTTGATTCATTACCGGCTATGATAAACACGGCCACCATCATATTATCCGTGGTATATGTTCTTGCAGGCGTTGTCTGCGCTGTTGAATGCAACAGGATTTCGAAAATGAAGGGATATTTTTCTCCGAGATACTGTGTATACGGTTTGTTTTTGAATATTATTGGGCTGCTGGTCGTTATTGCTTTGCCAGGCAGGGGCAGCGGTCCGTCTCAGGAGAAATATTAAATCTCTAAACGAAAAAAATAAGCATTCCGTTACGGCAAATTCTGAGCCGAATATGGATATGGAGGATCAGTGATTATGGGCAACCAACTCTACCCGCTGAATATCGGACAAAGGCTCATTGCTTATGCAGCGCTGTTGCATCCCGGTACGCCGGTGAGCAATATCGGCGGACTTCTGCTCCTGGAGGACGAGCTTGATTTTGACTTGATGGAAAAAGCCATAAAACTCTGCGTGCAGCGCAACGACTCCCTGCGTTTGCGCATGGTGAAAAAGAAAAAGAAGTTTCCGGCAACGAGCGTGCTGTTTAAGGATGTTATGGAACAGTATGCGCTGGAGGACCCGCCCGTCAACGTTGGTTTTCTGGATTATTCAGACAAATCAATGGCCGAACTGGATGCGGCGCTCCTTGAGATGAACGCCAGGCCCATAGATATTTTCAACGAACCGGTCTTTGAATTCACGATGGTCAAGGCAGGCGACGGACGCCAGGGCGTATTCACAAAAATAGACCATATTGCGACTGATGCGTGGATGAGCATGATGCACGCCAAAGAAGTAATGGAGGTCTATTACGCGCTGAAAAAGGGAAAGGAACTGCCCGCTGCCGCCTATCCCTTCCTGCCCAGCATCGAGGCTGAACAGGCCTACACAAAATCGGACCAATACCAGGCCGACAGGGATTTCTGGATGAGCAAATTTACGACCAAGCCGCATAAGACGTTTATTTACGGCGGAAAAAAATACCCGAAAAGCAAGACCGGCAAAAGCGAACGCTATGAAGTCCGGCTGAGTCCTGATTTGTGCGCGGACATCAATACGTTTTGCAGGGAAAACGCGGTTTCCCCCATGGTGCTCTTTAACCAATTGATGGCGATCTATCTTTCAACAGTGACGGGATCGCCGGATGTTTCCTTCAATACGCCTGCCATGCTGCGCTCAACTTTAAAAGAAAAACGGACTTGCGGCCCGCACGTGAATTCCTTCCTGATACGCACACAGATCGACGAAACTCGGACTCTGCTTGAGGCGTGCAAGCAGATGCACAGCGAACATATGAGCATGCTCAGGCATGTACGGTATCCCACGCTGCACCTGACAATGGAAATTCTGCGGAAGTATTTCATGCGTGCGCTGGCCGATACGCTCCTGTCCTTTCAGGTTGCGCGCATTCAGACCACGGAAGACGTGCCTTTTGAGACCAAATGGTACCCCAGCGGCTATTACGCCAGCCCGTTTACGTTAAATGTGACGGATATGGATAATACCGGAGCCCTGTTCCTTCAGTATGAATATCAAACCGGGCATTTTACCGGCGAGATGGCGGAAAAGATCCATCGCAGCCTCCTTGCCCTGCTTGAAAAGAGTGTACACGAACCAGGTATTCATATCAGGAATTTATATAGAATATAGTCACTAGGAAAGGTGGGGTATTCTGTGCGCAATTATAAATGGCATTCCTGTGAACCAATAAACGATCTGCGGGAACTGATTTACCGCAGCGCCACGAAATATGGAGAGCGGGATGCGTTTTTGCAGAAAACGCCGGACGGGGTCAGGGGAATCAGCTATGTACAGCTCAAGGATGATGTTGAAGCCCTGGGTACCGGCCTGTACGGGCTTGGGCTGGCGGGCGGCTGCCATATCGCATTGATTGGAGAAAACAGCTACGAGTGGGTGATATCCTACCTTGCGATCGTAAACGGACAGAACGTTGCTGTTCCAATTGATAAGGAGCTTACGGATCTTGAAATTGCGAAGCTTCTGAAGCATAGCGATGCTACAGCCGTTATTTGTTCGGAATCTTTCTATCCCGTTATTTCTTCCATACTTCCGCTGGTGCCCGGTCTTCGATTCTGCATCGGAATGAAGGAAAACCAGAGCTACAGCACATTTAGAAGCATACATCAGATCATGCGGCATGGGAAAGATCTGCTCATGCAAAACGACCGCAGCTTTGTGGATGCGCCCATAGATCGCGAGGTAATGAGCGTCATTCTCTACACTTCCGGCACGACAGGATCGAGCAAAGGCGTCATGCTGAGCCACAAAAATATCGTAACGGTTGTAATGGGGGCGATGCGGGCGGTCCGGGTGCCGAGGGTCACGCTGTCTGTGCTTCCCGTCCATCACTCGTACGAATGCTCCTGCGGGATACTCACGGCCATGTACGCCGGCGTCAAGATCTGCATAAACGACAGCCCGAAATACCTGCCGGAAAACCTCAGGCTCTTCAAGCCGGAAATGCTCGTCCTGGTCCCGCTCTACATTGAAACCATGTATAAAAGGATCATGGAGAACGTGCGGAGGTCAGGCCGTGAACAGCTGCTTAAGCGCCTGATCAGGCTGAGCAATGCCCTTCTGCGCGTCCGCATCGATGTCAGGGGGCTGTTTTTCAAAAAAATACGGGAGGCGTTCGGAGGCAGGCTGAAACTTATTATCAGCGGGGGAGCTCCGCTCAGGCCGGAGATGGTCACAAGATTCAGGGAAATCGGCATACAGATACTCAACGGTTACGGTATTACGGAATGCGCGCCGCTGGTGACGGCGAACCGCAATAATTATTACGATGACGCTTCGGTGGGCGTGGTAATACCCGGCTGCAAGGTAAAAATCCATGAGCCGAACGAAGACGGCGAAGGGGAAATCCTTGTGTCCGGGGACAACGTGATGCTGGGATATTACAAGGATGCAGAGGCAACACGGAAGGTCTTTGACGGGGAATGGTTTAAAACGGGAGACGTCGGACGGCTGCCTGAAGAAGGCTTGCTGCGCATAACAGGCCGGAAGAAAAACACAATTATCCTCAGCAACGGAAAGAATGTCCAGCCCGAGGAAATTGAAGAGTATCTTGAAGCGGGCACTCCGTACATAAAGGATGTTGTGGTATATGCATCCTGCCCTGAAAATGATGCAGAGCCGTGTATATCTGCAATTATTGTTCCCGACATGGAGTATGAAAACGGCTGCCCTTCAGATTTTGAGAAAATACTCCGCGAGGAAATCCGCAAACTGAATCGGGGTCTTCCGACGTTTAAACAAGTGCAGAACGTCCGTATACAAATGGATGATTTTGAAAAAACATCAACGAAGAAAATAAAAAGATTTATGGTGCTTGGGGAGGCTGTGGGCTATGCTAGAGAGAATTAAGGAAATCATTATGGAATACGTAGAGATCGATCCCGGAGATATTACGCCGGATTCCAGCCTGAGAGACCTTGGAATCAATTCCTATGAATTCATGAACATTGTCGCAAGGTTTGAGCAGGAGCTGTCCATCGTGATCCCTGACAGGGACATACACCTGCTGGAAACGGTTGCGGACACGCTTGCGTATCTGGAAAACGCGGTTTCCAAAAAATCTTGAATCCATATATAATTCATGCATTTGTTTTGCCAGGCTGGAAACGGAGGCGCAGGAATGGGCGAGTATGTGCAATTCAATAATGTTACTAAACGGTATTTAATGGGCGAGGTAGAAATCACGGCGGCCGACGGCGTCTCGTTCCATGTGGCCAAGGGGGATTTCGCGGTTGTTATCGGGCCGAGCGGAGCGGGGAAAACAACGGTTTTAAACATACTGGGAGGCATGGACAAGTGCGACGAGGGTGAAGTGATCGTGGGCGATAAGGTCGTGAGCGGCTTGTCCCTGCGCGAACTGGTTTACTATCGCCGCTATGATATCGGTTTTGTATTCCAATTCTACAATCTCGTTAATAACCTGACCGCCTTTGAGAATGTTGAACTTGCCACGCAGATATGCAAGAACCCAATGCCCCCGGATAGGGCGCTTGAGATCGTAGGACTGAAGGACAGGATGAACAATTTCCCTTCACAGCTTTCGGGGGGAGAACAGCAACGCGTGGCCATCGCACGGGCATTGGCCAAAAACCCCAAACTGCTTCTTTGCGATGAGCCTACGGGCGCACTGGACTCAGCCACCGGCAAAAGCGTGCTGCAGCTCCTTTACGACCAGTGTGCGCACGACGGCATGACAATTGTGCTCATCACGCATAACCAGGCCATTACCCCTGTCGCGAACCGCGTGATTAAAATGCGCAGCGGCAAGGTAACAGATGTACAGGTCAACGAGACACCCGCACCTGTTGCGTCCATCGAGTGGTAGTTCCGTTCAAAAACACAAAGGGAAGGGACAGACATGTACAGCAGTGCGCTGATAAAGGATACGCTAAGAGAAATAATCCGTACCCTGAACCGTTTTTTATCTTTAGTAGTAATCGTTGCCCTGGGTGTCGGTTTTTTCATGGGCGTTAAATCCACCGCCCCCGATATGAAGCTTACCGCTGATAAATATTTTGATGAAACCAGGTTAATGGATGTCCACCTCCTGTCGACCATGGGATTCGATGAAGAGGATATGCGTGCAATCAAGGCTCAGGAAGGCTTTGACAGCATAATGCCCTCGTATTCAACGGATGCGATTATGAAACGGGACGGAACCAGCGTTGTCGTTAAGGTGCTGGCTCTGCCGGATAAAAGGGACAGCGTCGGGGAAACACTGAACAATCCGGTGCTGATCTCCGGCAGATTGCCGGAGAAATCCGGCGAGTGCGTCGTGGAGCAGAACAGCGACCAAAAGCCCTATCAATTCAAGATTGGTGATACCATTACATTTGAAACGGAAGCGGGAGACAAACCGCTTTCGGATTCCCTGAAAAAAAACGTCTATACGGTGGTCGGTTTTGTGGATTCACCGCAGTATATCGCGATTGAGCGGGGCTCTAGCAACATTGGCGACGGATCCATCGGCTATTACATGATGATCCCCCGTGATGACTTTTCCTTTTCCGTATTCACGGATGTTTATCTGAGTGTTAAAGGACTCAAGGATGCCTCTGCCTTCGACGCTTATTATACTGATGAGGTAAACCGGTTTGTCAAGAAGATGGAGGAGCTGGGGCTTGAGCGTGCCGATGCCCGTTACAACCAGATCACAGACGATGCCGCCAAGGATATTAACGATGCCAAGGCAGAGCTTGCCGACGCAGAAAAGGAGAAGGACGAAAAGCTGGGAAAGGCGCTTGAGGAGATAGAAAGCGGCGAACGAAGCGTCCAGGATGCAGAGGCGGATTCGGCAAGGAAGCTTTCGAATGCCCGTGCTGAAATCGACAGGGGCAAAAAAGATATTGCGGCAGCCGAGGCCAAACTGGCCAAGTCCGAACAAGAATACAATAATAAAATAGCAAAATCCGAAGCCGAACTTGCAGCCGGTAAAAAAGAGTATGCCACCCAAAAGGCCAACTATGATAAGCAGTATGCCGAATTCCAGAAAACCAAAGCGCAAGCGGATAAAGAAATAGCGAGCGCTCAGCAGGACCTTGACGATCTGCAGCAGCAGATCAACGCGCTCGAGGCCGCCATACGGATAATGGAGGACAACGGCGTTCCTCCCGATGACCCGAACCTGGTTTCCATGAAAACACAGCTCGCAGCGATGAAAAAGCAGCATGCGGACGGAGAAGCGCAGCTCGCGCAAAAGAAGGCGGAGCTGGCCGCCGCAGAACGGCAGTTGGCCCAGGCCAAGGCGCAGCTGGATGCATCGAAAGCGCAGCTTGACCAGAGCGAAGCGGAACTGAATCGGGCGAAAACCGACGGACAGAATGAATTGAATGCCGCACGCGCAGACATCAATAAGTCCAAGCAGGAGCTGGCCCAGGCCGAAATCGACTACAATCGGGCCAAGATAAACGCTCAGAAGGAAATTAATGCTGCCAAGGCAGATCTTCAGCAGGGCAAAAACCAGTACAATCAGAACAAACTTGACGCCGAAAAGGAAATTGAGGACGCAAGAGCGAAAATTTTAGATGCCGAAGAAGAGCTTGAGGCTCTGCAAAAGCCCAAGTGGTATGTCCAAAGCCGCAAGAGCAACCCGGGATACTCTGGATTTGAGGATAACGCGAACCGCATCGATGCGGTGGCTACAGTTTTCCCGGTATTCTTTCTTATGGTAGCCGCCATGGTCTGCCTGACCACCATGAACCGCATGGTAGACGAACAGCGTATGCAGATCGGAACGCTCAAGGCAATGGGATACAGCAAATTCGCCATTGCGTGCAAGTATTTTGTTTACGCCGCGCTCGCCAGCCTTCTTGGCAGCGTGACTGGCTGTGCCGTGGGTTTCTGGCTGTTCCCTACCGTAATATACAATGCCTACGATATCATGTACTGCCTGCCCGCGCTGAGCATCACATTTCAATGGGTGTATGCCCTGATCTCGGCCCTTGTTGCTATCCTTTGCACGGTAACGGTTGCGCTGGGCGCCTGTTATAACGCGCTTATGAGCCACACTTCGGTACTGATGCGCCCCAAGCCCCCCAAATCGGGGAGAAGAATTTTCCTGGAGCGCATCCGTTTCATCTGGTCGCGCATGGGGTTTATTTCAAAAGTAACCGCAAGGAACATTCTGCGCTATAAGGCCAGGTTCTTCATGGCGGTGTTGGGTATCGCCGGCTGCACTGCGCTTATGCTTTCCGGTTTCGGCCTGAAGGATTCGATTTCCGTCATTGTACCCGTGCAGTTCGACCAGCTGTACGCGTACGATACGGTGATCGGGCTCAAGGATGAAGTCAACGGAACGGATGCCGGCTCTTTAAAAGCTGATCTGGCCGCTGATCCGGCTATACAAAGCGCGCTGCTGACCCGGCAAAAAGTGATGGACGCCAAAAAAGGCGACCGGAAGGTTGAAATCCGCCTTCTTGTCCCGGAGGACGCCTCCAGACTCCCCGAATATATCACGCTTCGCCACATGACGGATCAAAAACCCGTCAGGTTATCCGACGACGGTGTTATTATTACGGAAAAGCTTGCAAATATGCTCGGCGTATCCGCCGGCGATACATTCCTGTTAAAGAAAGAAGAGACCACTGTAAGATTGAAGATCAGCGACGTTGCGGAAAACTATATTTACCATTACGTGTATATGTCGCCAAAGCTGTATCAGGAAGCGTTCGCAACTGCACCCGCGTACAATGCCGTAATCGGCAAAATGAAGGCTCCGGACGATTCAACGGAAAAAGCGCTTGCCTCTGCATGGCTTCAGAAAGATAACATACTCTCTGTAAACTTTACGACCGGGGTAAGCGAGGATTTCCAGGATTCGCTCAAGAGCCTGAATACCGTTGTGCTCGTCCTCATTTTATCAGCTGGATGCCTGGCGTTTGTTGTGGTATACAATCTTACCAACATCAATATCTGCGAGCGGCAGCGGGAACTGGCAACGATGAAGGTTCTGGGGTTTAATAATAAAGAAGTGTCCAACTTTGTGTACCGCGAGAATCTGGTGCTTACAATCATCGGGGTAATACTCGGACTCGGCCTGGGTATCGTCCTGCACGGGCTGGTAGTGCAGGCGGCTGAAGTAGACATTGTGATGTACGGAAAAAACATCCTTCCGATGAGCTACCTCTACAGTGTGATTATCACCTTTGCATTCACGCTTCTTGTGAATTTTGCAATGTACTTCCGGCTAAAGAGTATAAGCATGGTGGATTCGCTTAAGTCCGTGGAATAATTGACCGTGAATGGGCTACTCCGCTGATAGCCGGCTGCGGATATAACGGGAGATTTCATTCATTGCACGCCTGCTTTCAGGCAGCAGCCGGCCCATGATCGGAAAAGCGTGAAACATCCCTTTCCAGACCTGAACTTCGACGTCCACGCCCTGGGCATACGCCCTCTCGCCGACCATCAGAGAATCGGAAAGCAACAGTTCCCTTTCGCCCACGTAGATGCGGATAGGCGGAAAACCCGAAAAATCGCCAAAGGCCGGAGATAGGTACGGGTCATTGGGGTCATGGTCCCCTACCAGCAGCTTTGCTACATTCCCCAAACCGTTTTTGGAAAACAAAGGGTCTTTCCCAAGCATGGTTTTCCTGCTCTCCCCCGAACCCGAAAAATCCGTTGGCGGAGACAGCGCCACGATTGCGGAAGGGAGACCAAAGCCGAGTTCCTTGAGCTTATGGCACATGGAAAGGCATATGCCTCCGCCCGCGGACACACCGTATAAAACGATGTCCTCAGGCCTTATTCCCTGTTTTATGAGCTCAAGATATGTATCCAGTGCGTCATCGAGCGCAGCAGGAAACGGATGTTCAGGCGCTAACCTATAATCGACCGCAACCGTAGTGCACTGTGTCGATTTCGCTATAGCGATGCCGGACATGCGGCTGTACGCGCGGCCTCCCAAAACAAATCCGCCTCCATGCAAACAGAGAACAACCTTATCCTCCCTGACTCCCGCTTTGGGAATAATGTGCTGGACATGCGCATTCTTGATAAGGCTCTCCTTCACCGTAATGCCCGCGGGTATTTTCATCCGGTCGAATGCTTCCATCTTTTTGCGCATTTTTTTATAGTCATCCAAATCAATGCCCATCTTTACCAGGCCAAATAATCTGGCACGGATTGAAGGCTTCAAGTTGGCGGAAATCAGCCACCCGCTTATTTTTTCGGATTTATGCATGATTGTTCTCCGGCCCAAGCAACTTTTACCATAGTTATCATGTAAACGGCCAAATAGTAAAGCAATTGTATTTTTATTATACCATATTCTGTAAACCAACGATAATACTTCCAAAGCCATCCATATCAAAAGCGGTAATGGTTATGTCTGAGGGAGCTTCTCCCCTGAATGGGGGAGGATCGCTGTCCGCCAAAGTCAAAGCCAAAGACGAGCCGTTCATTGCAGGTAAAATGAAAACATCGCAGTCCACCAAGCAAGATGATTCTGCGATGCTTTCCCTGAATGAAACACCAAAAAATTGGTGTTACGCTGGCGGAGAAGGAGGGATTTGAACCCTCGCGCCGCTATTCACGACCTACACCCTTAGCAGGGGCGCCCCTTCAGCCTCTTGGGTACTTCTCCACAATATAAACCGGCGGTAAGCGCCGGTTTTTTCCGCTGGCGGAGAGAGAGGGATTCGAACCCCCGGTGCCTTTCGGCATCACTGGTTTTCAAGACCAGCTCCATAAACCACTCGGACATCTCTCCTCATGTCCGGTGCAACGCGCCCAACTGCACCATGA
>JBMOLJ010000108.1:0-31948 GCA_049324235.1 Bacillota bacterium | reverse complement strand
TATGTTGTTCATGAGGGATGAGCACTTCCTTTCGGTTCTGTTTGGGTCTGTAACTTAACAATAACCGTTTTGCGCTCATCCTTCATCTTTTTTCTCGTGGTTGTCCCATATGTATTGTAGTCCTACACCCCATTGGGATTTGTCGTCGGCTGACCCGTTGACATACTTTGACAGCACACATTATAATAATCTGTGGAGTGAAAGGCTAAATTAATCTTTAGCCGGATAGGAAAGCACTATATGGATTTTGGTCAGATTCTTCCTGTGGTAGGTACGGCATGCCTGCCATTGTGGGAATTGAAGGGAGCTATTCCGACAGGGCTAATACTGGGACTTCCGCTTTGGGAAACGTTTCTATTGGCGTATATCGGATCGATACTGCCTGTTCCTCTTATCCTGCGTTTCACGCAGCCCGTGATGGCGCGCCTTCGCCGCACGAAACAGCTCAAGCGCTTTGCGCACTGGGTTGAAGCGCGGACGATGCGCAAAAGCTCAACGATACGCAAATACTCTCTGGTGGGACTTTTCATTTTTGTAGCAATACCGCTGCCTACTACCGGCGTATGGTCGGGCGCCTTGTTGGCTTCGTTTTTCGGCCTGAAGCTGTGGCCGTCGTTTTTGATGATAATCGCAGGGAATCTGATTGCAGGATTGCTTGTTCTTGTCATCAGCTATGGGATTTTTTAGGTAACGAGTACATTACATAAGGAGAAAAAAATGGATAAAAAACTGTTTACATCCGAGTCCGTAAGCGAGGGGCATCCTGACAAGGTCTGCGACCAGATTGCGGATGCCGTGCTGGATGCGATACTGGAATGTGACAGCGCCGCGCGCGTGGCCTGCGAGACAGCGGTCACTACAGGTCTGGTGCTGGTGATGGGAGAGATTACTACCGATTGTTACGTGGACATAGAACGCATTGTGCGTAATACGGTGCTTGATATCGGCTATACTTCGTCGGACATCGGGTTTGACGGAAACACCTGCGCGGTGCTTACCTGTATCGACGAGCAGTCGCCGGATATTGCGCAGGGCGTGAACGCCTCGCTGGAAACCAGGCTCGGACAGGCATCCGGCGAAACGGGCGCCGGGGACCAGGGGATGATGTTCGGATACGCATGCGACCAGACGCCCGAACTGATGCCTATGCCCATTGAGTTTTCGCACCGGCTGATGCGCAGGCACGCCCAGGTGCGAAAGAGCGGGGAGCTGCCGTATCTGCGTCCAGACGCCAAATCGCAGGTTACGGTGGAATACAGGGACGGCAGTCCTGCGCGCGTCGATACCGTGGTCATATCCACACAGCATTCTCCCGACGTCTCACAGGAGGAAATATTTGAAGGCGTGGTAGAAAGCATCGTCAAAACCACGCTTCCGAAGGAACTCCTGGATGAAAACACGCGCTATCTGGTGAACCCTTCGGGCAGGTTCGTGGTCGGCGGCCCGCACGGCGATTCGGGGCTGACCGGGCGCAAGATCATCGTGGACACCTACGGCGGCTATGCGCGGCACGGCGGCGGCAGCTTTTCGGGCAAGGACCCGAGCAAGGTCGACCGCAGCGGAACGTACATGGCGCGCTATGTCGCAAAGAACCTGGTGGCAGCCGGGATCGCGCGCGAGATTGAGCTGCAGGTTTCTTACGCCATTGGCGTGGCGCGTCCGATTTCCATAAACGTCAACAGTTATGGGACAGGCGTGATGACCGACGGCGAAATCGAAGCGCTGGTGAGAAAGAATTTCGACATGCGCCCGTCGGCGATCATCGAGCAGCTTTCGCTGCTGCGGCCAATCTACAAGCAGACGGCGGCATACGGGCATTTCGGCAGGCCGGACCTTGATTTGCCGTGGGAACGGACCGACCGCATAGGCGACCTGAAGCGGGGGCTGTGATTGAGCGCCATGACCGAATGGGAAGGCACTGTTGAAGAGATCGTTTTCCGCAACGAGGAGAACGGTTTTACGGTGCTGGAACTGGCCACTGCGGACGGAACCGTAACGGCGGTGGGGTGCATGCCGCTCGCGCAGGAGGGAGAGCGCCTTATAATCCGGGGCAGATGGCGCGAACACAGCGTTTACGGACGGCAGGCGCAGGTCGAGCAGTATGAATCGGCGCGCCCGGACTCGCTTGCTGACATGGAGCGGTATCTCGGGAGCGGCCTGATCAAGGGCGTGGGGCCGTCTACAGCCAAACTGATTGTTGATCATTTCAAGGAAGAAACATTCGATGTACTCATGTACCGGCCGCACCTTCTTGAGAAGGTGCGTGGCATAGGCGAGAGCAAGGCGGTGACCATTGCCGGATCGTTCCGCGAACAGGCCAGGATGCGCGAGATCATGATGGAGCTGCAAGGGTTTGACATCACGGTAGGTCAGGCGCTCAAGCTATACAGGATATATGGCGACGGCGCCGTGCACAGTCTTAGGGAAAACCCGTACCGGTTGATCGAGGATGTGCCCGGCATTGGATTCAAAACCGCGGACCGCATCGCGCGCAGCGTGGGTATTGAAAACGATTCCGGTTTCCGCATTTCGGCCGGGATCGTCTACATGCTCGATTACGCATTGGGGGAAGGGCACACGTACCTTTTGCGCAATCATCTGATCAAACTTTCACGGCGGCTGCTGGAAGTACCGGAAGAACGGATAGAAGAAAGACTGGAAGCGCTTATTCATGAGGAGGCGCTTTTTCAGGATACGGTGGAAGACAGGCCTGCCGTGTTCCAGAACCGTGCCCGCAGGGCGGAGATGGACGTGGCGGACAGGCTCATGCGCCTTGCGAACGGGCAGTATCAGCTCGACGACCTGCAGCTTGAGCAAAGGCTGAGAGCGCTGGAGGAAAAAGAGCACACTACGTTGGATGAAACCCAGCGGCGGGCTGTGCTGGAGGCGCTCTGCGGCGGCGTCACGGTGCTCACCGGCGGACCGGGGACGGGCAAGACGACCATCACACGCTTCATCATCCGGCTCATGCATGCGCTGGATATGGAAGTCGAGCTGTGCGCGCCAACGGGCAGGGCGGCAAAACGCATGACCGAGGCTACGGGGTTCGAGGCGCGGACCATACACCGCCTGCTCGAATACGGGCGCGGACCGGGCATGGTGTTCGGCCGCAACGAGCATACGCCGCTAAGTAGCGACGCCGTGATCGTGGACGAGGTGTCCATGGTGGATATTTTCCTGATGCGTCAGCTTCTTCGGGCGCTGGAAGAAGGGACGCGCCTCGTGCTCATAGGCGACGCGGACCAGCTGCCTTCGGTGGGTCCGGGAAACGTGCTCTCGGACATCATCCGGTCGGGGCGGATCAAGGTTGTCAAGCTGGAAAGGATATTCCGGCAGAGCGAGCAGTCGGGCATCGTGGTCAACGCGCACAGGATCAACGCGGGGGAAATGCCGGTTCTAAACCGAGGAGAGGATTTTATCTTCCACGCGCTTGAAGATGTGGGCGCAATCGTGCAGAAGGTGCTGGACCTGTGTACGGACGCGGCCACAGCGGCGGATCCCTTGCGCGACGTGCAGGTGCTTTCTCCCATGAAAAAAGGGGAACTGGGCGTTATAAACCTCAACACCCAGCTCCAGCAGCGGCTGAATCCGCCTTCCGATGCGCGCGCGGAAATCAGGCTGCGGGACACGGTGCTGCGCGAGGGGGACAAGGTGATGCAGACGCGCAACAACTACCAGATGGAATGGACGGTTCAAACGCCCGGAAAAATCGAGAAGGGGCAGGGGGTATTTAACGGCGATATCGGGTTTGCCGTGCACGTCAGTACCAGGGATCAGACCGTATCGGTGCTGTTCGACGACGAAAGGCTGGCGGTATACGACCGCGCGCAGATGGACGACCTCGAGCTTGCCTATTGCGTGTCAGTGCATAAATCGCAGGGCAGCGAGTTCCCGGTGGTGATCCTGCCCATTGCGGGCGGCGCGCCCATGCTCATGACCCGCAACCTTCTCTACACCGCGCTAACCCGCGCGCGCAGCAGGATGCACCTTGTGGGGCGGCGGTCAGGCGTTTTCAGGATGGTGCAGAACGATAAGATACAAAAGCGCTATTGCGCGTTGTGGCAGTACCTTAAAGGTTATGTTTGAAACGCTGTGCTGCTTAAGGAGGCGGTATAATGGCGGAAATGATGCGGAAGCTGCGCGAGAAGGTCATGCGCCTGGTTTACCCGCATGATGTCGCCTGTTCGATCTGCTCGGGCGAGGTGGACGTGCTGCCCGGATATGGCGTATGCGCGATATGCATGGCCACGCTGCCGCGCGTAACCGAGGAAGTGCAGATCGGCAGTGATCGCGCATTCGACGGCCTTGCGGCCCCGTTTTACTATGAAACGCCCGTAAAGGAGCTGATTCACCGTTTTAAGTATTCCAACATGCGGTTTATCGCCAAGAGCCTGGCGCATTTCATGCATGATGCCGTCAAAGACGCCGGCTGGGCTAATATCCATGCCGTGGTGCCCGTACCGCTGCACGAGGCAAGGCGCAGGGAACGCGGATTCAACCAGGCGGCGCTTTTAGCCTCCGAACTCGCGCAGCTGATGGGAAACGCTGTGGACGAGAACGCCATCAGGCGCATCCGTGACACGCGCACACAGACGCTGCTGGACAAGGAAGAACGCGAACAAAACGTGAGGGATGCGTTTGAGGTGCCCGAAACGAGCAGGATCGAAGGCGCCACGCTGTTGCTTGTGGATGATGTGGTCACAACGGGGACGACAGTCGATGCGTGTGCGCGCAGCCTGAAGGCGGCGGGCGCAAAAACCGTTTTTGTAGTGAGTGCGTGTACGAGAGCGATAGAGTGAGGAAATTTGGCTGATATTGTCGAAATTGAAATTTTTCTTGTATTGCTCCCGTGATGTGGTATAATGAATTAAATTTACTCGTTTCTAGGTCTGTGGTTGAAAATCGATGCTAGTCGCAGGCGAAGCGATCCACGTAAGTCGAACAAGGTTTCGATGATCATGGTGCGGCCTAGATGTAAGACCGGCCAGGTTTTGGAAATGTTTTAGTCAAACGTTTTGTCCTTTTCGTATTCAAGAAGAGTTACGAGCGTTTCGTGAACGCAAAGGTCCATGCCTGAGAGGAGTTCTAGTGAGGAAGATAATCTTTGAGCGAAGCTTCCAGTCGGCGAGTGTGGGGACAAAGACCAGGTCAGCTAGGAACGGGCTAAATGGAAAAACTAAAATGCGAGGGGTATACCATGTACCAGGACAAAACGTTGATTTGTAAGGATTGCGGGGCGGAGTTCGTATTTACTGCCGGTGAGCAGGAGTTCTACGCTGAAAAAGGATTTATGAACGAGCCCGGCCGCTGCAAGGCTTGCAGAGACAGCCGCAAAACCAATGGCAGGAATGCGGGCAAACCCAGGGAGATGTACGATGCTGTTTGCGCGCAGTGCGGCGCGGCTACCCAGATTCCGTTTGTTCCCAAGAACGACAGGCCTATTTACTGTAACGATTGCTTTCAGGCACGCAGGTAATAGCTAGAGGATCTTGATAACCGAAAAGACAAAAAGGAACACCCTGATAAAAGGGAGTGTTCCTTTTTTGGTTTTTTGGTTTATCAATTCCAATAAGGAAAATACTAATAAAAGAAAGGAGTTGATGAAAAACATCTGAAAAAACGAGGCCGCCAAAATAAAAATGTGTAGGTTTGAAAGGAGTGGACAGTATGCGTATTTCCATAACCTCAAGGAACGTGGAAGTAAGTGACAATCTGCGGAACCTCATCGAGAAGAAGATCAAAAAACTTGGGCGCTATTTCAGAGAGGGCACCGAGGTGCTGGTGGGGCTCAATGTTGAAAGGAACCGTCACATCATGGAAGTGACAGTGTACTTCGATGGCATCGTTATCCGCGCAGAGGACCACTCCGGTGACATGTACACTACCCTGGACAATGTGCTACATAAGCTGGAGCGCCGTATCAGAAAGTACCGTACGAGGCTGGAAAAAAAGCTGCACGAGGGGGCTTTTGCTTCTGAAACGCCTGTGTTCGGCGAGGCCGACGAACAGGAAGAACTCGTGGAGCCGAAGGTGGTACGGACAAAGAATTTTACGATGAAGCCCATGTCGGTGGACGAGGCGATCATGCAGATGGATCTGCTGGGCCATAATTTCTTCGTCTTCCGCAACGAACAGAGCCTGGAGGTGAACGTGGTCTATCGCCGAAACAACGGGGACTTCGGATTGATCGAACCGGGTTATCAGGAATAAAAACCGAAAAACAATGTCGTTTATTGGATAAATATTAAGAAACAGTAACTTGGAGCGCCGCCGTATTGATTTACGGCGGCGCTTCATGCTACAATGGGTTGATCGATTAACCCGATTGGATGGTGGACAAGTGAGCCTATTCAAAAAAATCCTGGGTACGGATTCCAGCGCCCAGATACGCAAGCTGCAGGCGCGGGCGGAAGCGATAAACGCGCTTGAGCCCGAGGTGCAGGCATTGACGGACGCACAATTGCGTGAACGCACGGTGCGTTTCAGACAGGAGATAGCGCAGGGGACCTCCCTTGATGATATTCTGCCGCAGGCTTTTGCAACCGTGCGGGAAGCCGCGGTGCGCGTGCTGGGCATGCGCCACTTCGATGTTCAGCTTATCGGCGGCATCGTGTTGCACGAGGGCCGTGTTGCGGAGATGAAGACCGGCGAAGGGAAAACGCTGGCGGCCACGCTGCCCGCGTATCTGAACGCCCTGTCCGGGAAAGGCGTACACCTTGTTACGGTGAACGATTACCTCGCCAAGCGCGACAGCGAATGGATGGGGAAGGTCTACAGGTTTTTGGGTCTGAGCGTGGGGCTGATCACGCACGAATCGGACACGGATGCGCGCAGGGAAGCCTATGCGTCCGATATCACCTACGGCACCAACAATGAGTACGGGTTCGACTACCTGCGCGATAACATGGTGATCCGCAAGGAAGACATGGTGCAGCGCGGGCTGCACTATGCCATCGTGGACGAGGTGGACTCGATCCTCATCGACGAGGCGCGTACGCCGCTGATCATATCCGGGCGTTCCGAAAAATCGACGGACCTGTATACGCGCACCGACCGTTTTGTTTCCAGACTGAAAAACGAGACCGACTACACGCTGGATGAAAAGCGCAAGACAGTGGTGCTGACGGAAGAAGGCGTCGCCAAGGCCGAAAAATATTTCGGCATTGAGAACCTGATGGACATGGAAAATACGACCATCAACCACCATATCAACCAGGGGTTAAAGGCATACGCGATTATGCACCGCGACCGGGATTATGTGGTTCAGGACGGACAGGTGATCATTGTCGATGAATTCACGGGACGCCTGATGACGGGAAGGCGTTATTCGGAGGGGCTGCACCAGGCGATTGAGGCCAAGGAGCGCGTGCAGGTGGCGCACGAAAATAAAACGCTGGCCACCATCACGTTCCAGAATTATTTCCGAATGTACGGCAAGCTTGCGGGGATGACCGGCACGGCCAAGACCGAAGAGGAAGAGTTCAGGGGCATCTACAACCTTGATGTTGTGGAGATTCCGACCTATAAACCGATGATTCGCGAAGACTTAAACGATGTCGTCTATACCACCGAGCAAGGGAAGTTCAAGGCGGTGGTCAACGAGATCGTGGAGTGTTTTGAACGTAAGCAGCCGGTCCTGGTGGGCACGGTTTCGGTGGAAAAGAGCGAAATTGTCAGCGGCCTGCTTTTGGAGCGCGGGATAAAGCATGAAGTTTTGAACGCCAAGAACCACCGCAAGGAGGCCGAGATCGTCGCGCAGGCCGGTAAGCTCGGCGCCGTGACCATCTCCACCAACATGGCCGGCCGCGGGACCGACATCCTGCTGGGCGGGAACCCCGAGTTCCTCACCCGCCAGGAAATGCGCAGGCTGGGCTATGATGAGGAACTGATCGAAGAAGCAAGCGGGCACGCGGAAACGGATGACGAAGCGCTGACAGAGGCACGGCGGCTGTTCTCGGAGCTGATGGAAAAGCACCGCGCAGTGACCGATGCCGAGCACGCGCGCGTGGTGGAAGCAGGCGGGCTGCATATCATCGGCACCGAGCGCCATGAGAGCCGCCGCATCGACAACCAGCTGCGCGGCCGCAGCGGCCGCCAGGGCGACCCGGGGTCCTCGCGGTTCTATGTTTCGCTCGAAGACGATCTCATGCGCCTGTTCGGTTCGGAAAGGATCAAGGGATTGATGGAAAAACTCAATCCCGGCGACGAGTACCCGATAGAAGCGAACATGCTCTCCAAGCAGATAGAATCGGCGCAGAAACGCGTGGAAGCGCGCAACTTCGATATAAGGAAGCATGTGCTCGAATACGACGATGTGATGAACCAGCAGCGCGAAGTGATCTACGAGCAGCGGCGCACGGTGCTGCGCGGCGAGGACGTGAGCGAATCGATCATGCAGATGGCCGAGGAGCTTGTGGACGGCGCGCTGGAGCAGTATCTTGATGAAAACGTGAACGTGGACGACCTGGATCTTGACGGGCTGAACACGTATCTTTCAAGGACGTTCTTTGCAGAGGGCGAAAAAGCCTTTGAGAAAGAGGAGATAGGCGAATACAGCCGCGAAGGCCTCAAAGCCGTCATCATGCCCAGGCTGCGGGAGCGCTATGATGCGGTAACGAAAAACATTACCGAGGCGGGCGGGAACATGCGCGAGATCGAGCGCGTTGTACTGTTGAACAACGTCGACCGGCACTGGATAGACCACATCGACGCGATGGACCAGCTGAGGCAGGGCATCGGGCTGAGGGCGTATGCGCACAGGAACCCTGTCGTCGAATACAAGGTCGAGGGCTTCGACATGTTTGAGGAAATGGTGCACGGCATCCGCGAGCAGACGGTGAGCATGCTTTTCCATGTAAGCATGCAGGCGCGCACGGAGCGGCAAAGAGTCGCGCAGCCCACGACGCTCAGCCACGGGGAAAGCGCGCAGAACGGGAGCCCGGCGCCCAAGAAAAACGTACAAAAGATCGGCCGCAACGCGCCATGCTCGTGCGGGAGCGGCAAAAAATACAAGAACTGCTGCGGACGCGGCGTCTGACATAGTCTTTAACATATGAGGAGTGAACAGTTTGATTCAGATAGAGGAGGTTCGCCAGAACCTTTCGGCGATAACCCAGATGCTCAAAGAGGTCGGTGACTCTCTTTGACCCGGATGCATTGAAAAAAAGGCTGCAGGAGCTAGAAAAACGGTTGGAAGACCCTGACACCTGGGCCAACAGGGAAGAAACCGGCCGGATAAACCGTGAGATGAAAACGGTGCGGGAAAAGCTGGAGGGCTACGAAAAAGCGAGCATGCGCCTGGAGGACGCGTCCGTGCTGGTGGAGCTTGCGGTGGAAGAAGACGAAGAGGAGACATTACTCGAAGCGGGCGAGGAGATAGACAAGCTGCTGGCAGATGTCGAACACCTGCGCCTGCAGACGCTTTTGAAGGGCCAGTACGACGCGAACAACGCCATACTGGCGCTGCACGCGGGGGCGGGCGGTACGGAGGCGCAGGACTGGGTCGCCATGCTTTACAGGATGTATACCCGCTGGTGTGAAAAAAACGGGTATGCCGTGCGCGTGCTCGATTTTCTTGAGGGAGACGAGGCCGGCATCAAAAGCGTTACGTTTGAAGCCGGCGGTCTGAACGCATACGGCTACCTCAAGAGTGAAAAAGGGGTGCACCGTTTGGTGCGGATATCGCCGTTTGATTCATCGGGCAGGCGGCACACTTCCTTTGCATCGCTGGACGTCATGCCGGTGATTGAGGAAGACGTGGAAGTGGACGTCAGTCCCGATGATCTGCGCGTGGATACGTACCGTTCGAGCGGCGCGGGCGGGCAGCACGTGAACAAGACGGATTCGGCCATCCGCATCACGCATTTGCCGACAGGCATCGTCGTGCAGTGCCAGAACGAGCGGAGCCAGACGCAGAACCGCGAGACGGCCATGCGCATGCTGCGCTCCAAGCTCGTCGAACTGAAAGAGCGCGAGAACATGGAAAAAATGGCTGCGCTCAAGGGCGAAATGAAACGCATTGAATGGGGGAGCCAGATCCGCTCCTATGTTTTCCAGCCGTACACCATGGTCAAGGACCACAGGACCGGAGCGGAGACAGGGAACATTGATGCGGTCATGGACGGGGATATCGATCCGTTCATCATCGCGTTTCTACAGCAATCGTAATGATGATAGAAACAGGCAGGAACAGTACAATATGAATATCAGCATGTTTGGAGCAGGCTATGCCGGCCTTGTATCGGGCGTGTGTTTTTCGGAGTTCGGAAACCGAGTGACTATGATCGATGCGGATGAAGAGCGCATCGAAATGCTGAAATCCGGGCGTTCGCCCGTTTATGAATACGGACTGGAAGCATGTTTGCAGCGCAATATCCGTACGGGGCGCATCGTTTTTTCCACGGATTTGCGCCAGGGAATCCTTCACGCGGACGTGATTTTTATCGCGGTGGGCACGCCGGCGACAGGGGACGGCGGCGACGATCTGCGGGCAATCTGCGAGGTGGCCGAGACGATCGGCATACATATGGACCGGTACAAGCTGATCGTGAACATAAGCACCGTGCCGGTGGGCACCGCTAAACGCGTGGCCGGCATCATCCGCCGCGCGCTTGATAAACGCGGCGTGGACTTTGGTTTTGATATGGCGTCCAACCCCGGGTTTTTGCGGGAAGGGCGCGCGATGGAGGATTTTTTTAAACCGCAGCGCGTCCTGATCGGCACCGAGAGTGAACGCGCGCGCGCGATGCTGCTTGATGTATACCGCCCGCTGGTATACAAAGAAGTGCCGTTCGTGTTTACCGACATGCATACGGCGGAAATGGCCAAATACGCGTCAAACACGTTTCTGGCCATGAAGGTCACGTTTATGAACGAGCTGGCGAACCTTTGCGAAAAACTGGGCGCAAACGTGCAGCGGGTGGCCGAGGCGATGGGCGCGGATTCCCGCATCGGGCCGGAATACCTGTGTGCTGGTCCGGGATACGGGGGGAGCTGTTTTCCCAGGGATGTGCGTGCGCTTTCAGGCGCAGGCAGGGCCAACAACACCCCGATGCGGCTGCTGGAAGCCACGATGCAGGCCAACGAAGCGCAGAAGCAGCGCATGGTAGACAAGATCCAAAAGAGCATGGGCGTTCTGCCGGATAAACGGATTGCGGTACTGGGGCTTACGTTCAAGCCCGAAACCGACGATATGCGCGAGGCCCCTTCGTTACATATCGTTGAGAATCTCGCGAAAAAGGGCGCGTGCCTTAGGGTGTTCGACCCGCAGGGCATGGACAATGCCAGGGAGGCCTTCGATGCGCTGGGGGATCAGGTGGCGTACGCGGCCGATGCGTACGAGGCTGCTGAGGGCTGCGACGCTGTGGTGCTCCTGACCGAATGGGACCAGTTTGCAAAGCTCAACCTCACGCGCATAAAGGAGAGCATGCGCGGGCGGAACTTTTTTGACTTCAGAAACGTTTTTAACCGTAAAACAATGGAAGACCTCGGATTCATCTACGAGGGCGTGGGCGTTTAACGGCGAAAGGCTTTTCATATCCTGCGTTTTTACTGCATATGATTTCCTATGACGGTATATATAGGAGGGGAATCATGGCCAGAGATGAGGAGCGCCGCGCAGCGCCGAAGAGTGCGCATTCCGTTGTGGTGCAGGGACGTGAACGCATCACCGTCGCCGGTGTGCTGGACGTTGACAGCTTCAACGAAACAGAGATTCAGCTGGTTACCGATCTGGGCCTCGTAACGATTGTCGGCGAGCAGATGCACATAAGCAGGCTTAATCTCGAAGACGGTCAGATGATCGTCGAAGGGCATTTTGTCGCGCTGGAATACTCGGAAGAGGACACCAGGCGCCGCGGCTCGCTGTTCTCCCGGCTGTTCGGGTAGGATGGTGGCCGTAAATGAAGAATACGCTGGATCAGTTTTATGTGTTTCTCGGAGCGGTATACGGGGGTATTATTATTGGTATATGGTATGATGCCCTGCGGCTGTTAAGAATAGCGATTAATCCCAAAACGTGGGTTTGCGCTGTTTGCGACGTCCTGTTCTGGGCAGGCGCCGCGTTCCTGTATTTTATTATCATGTTCGACGTGGATAACGCGCAGATCCGGATCTACCCCATGGTGGGGAGCGTGATTGGGTTTGTGGTTTACTTATTAGGGCCCAGCCGCATCGTGATGCGCGGATTCTCGCGGGTAGCGCAGGATACCGGGGTGCGCATCCGCCGGGCGGCAGGCAATGCCAGGCGAAAACATGCGGAAAAAAAGGCGCTGAAACGGCTGGAAAGAGAAGCCGCGGAAAAGGTACACAGCGCCGTGGAGAGAGGGCATGGCCGCGAAAAGGACCAAAAAGCTGAATAAAAGGCGTTTACTGAAGATAGCCTGCGTCGCTTTGCTGGTTTATATCGGCGTGCTGTTGCTGCAGCAGGAGGGCATGCTGCACGCTCTGGACCAGGAAAAGCAGCAGATACAAAAAGAGATAGAAACGGTAAAAGCAGAAGGCAAGGAATATCAAAACGCCATAGACTACGCTGATTCAGAGAGTTTTGTGGAAAAAGAAGCACGGGACAAGCTTGGCATGATCAAGGACGGTGAACTGCAGTTTATCGTAAAGCCCAAAGAATAATCTGCTTTTGAAATAATTACAGGTTTAAGCAATGGCGTGACACGGAGTGTCGCGCTATACTTATGTCGGGGGCCGAATAATGGGGGGAGAAGGGGAACACCGGAATGCAGGACATACAAATCGTCATCGATATCGGCACGAACTCGGTGCGGCTGCTGGCCGCAAGGCAGGGCAGCAGCCGCCTGGAAACGCTGCATAAACGGCTGGTCACGACTAGGCTGGGCAGGGATGTGGGCGGGGACGGGCGTTTGGACACGGAATCGATTGAACGCACGGTAAACGGCGTCTGCGAGCTTCTGGAATGGGGGCGCATGCACTACGGGGACGCGCCCGTGCGTGTGTTTGCAACCAGCGCGCTTCGGGAAGCGCCCAACAGCAGCGATTTCACTGGTCTGCTTTCGAGGCGGACAGGCCTTGATGTCCATATCGTCTCGGGAGAGGAAGAAGCGCAGCTTGCGTTTGCGGGCGCGGTGGAAACGGACAGGCGTTCCGGCGTGATCGATATTGGCGGGGGCAGCACCGAGCTGATGATCGGGGAAGCGGGGCGCATCGGATACATGCAGAGCGTGCAGCTCGGCGTCGTGCGCCTTAGGAATCTGCTCGATTTATCGGGTATCCTTTCAAAGGACGAAGAGGCGGTTTTACGGGACGCGGTGCGGCTGGGCCTGGAGAAGTTCACGCTCAGCCGCGAAGCGGCCGCGGGCGCGGAGTGGGTTGGCGTCGGCGGGACGGTGACGGTCCTGGCCGCGATAGAGGCGCGGCTCACAGAATATTCACCGCAGGCGATACAGAAGCTGCACCTTGATATCGACACGGTGCGCGGGTGGTACGCGCGCCTGATAAACATGGAGCTGGAAGAAAAAAAACGCCTGCACGGATTGCCGCAAGACCGCGCGGACATCATAGCGGGCGGAGCGTGCATATTGCTCGGGTTTATGGAGCGGTTCGGGGTGGAGAGGCTGAAGGTGAGCGACCGTGACAATCTGGAAGGCTATTTGAAGCGATACGGCCCAAAATAGGAGTTGACTTTAACGTTTGGATTAGGTACAATATCCAATGTCGCATAAAACGACAGATGCCGCGGGGTAGAGCAGTCTGGTAGCTCGTCGGGCTCATAACCCGGAGGTCGTGTGGTTCAAATCCCACCCCCGCAACCAAGAACGATACCCGATTGAATGAAAATTTGGTCGGGTTCATCATATGGCGGCGTAGCTCAGTTGGCTAGAGCATTCGGTTCATACCCGAAGTGTCAGCGGTTCAAATCCGTTCGCCGCTACCACGTCGGAGCAAACTTGCGCTCCACAAAAAATCCCCAGTCGCTTCGCGATTGGGGATTTTTTGTCCCGCTCCGTTGCTCCGCCTCACAAAGGCCTGACGGTTTTGCGGGGGGGGACGTACATCTATACAGCTTAACTAAGTCATTCAATTTCAATACTTTTAATAAAGCGCATAAATTCTTCATAGTTAACATCATTGGTTGTCAACTGAATAGACACATTATTCATATAAGCTATTGCATACGCTGTTTTTTCGTTGATGTAACCATTAGCTTCTATTCCGTTTTTCAACGTATGCTTTATTGGTTGTCCATCGCTCGAAGCAATAGAGCTGGACCATTCGGTTTCTCCCTTATAGACTGTTTGTGTTATGTAAAAAGTAAGATTCTGGGGCGTGGTATAAGTTGAGGAAATAACCGTAGAGAAGTCCGTTTTTTCTATTTCTATTTTTTCCAGCGTTTCAATTTCGCTATAGGCAATTTTCCCGCTGTAATTCAAGCGTGCTTCCTCAATGGAATTATATGTCGATTTCGTTTCATCTTCTTTTTCAGACTGTATATCACCTTGTCCGTGCTTTACATTTACCTCATTATTAAAGCACTGCTCAACAGTCTTATATATTGCATCAGCCACTACACGGCCAACCGGAGTTGCCGCCAAAAAAACTGCGATCAGTAATACTGCGGAAACAGGTATGAGCAGTTTCATGGATAAATACCAGGGTTTCCTGGGTTGCGCAGAAGGTTCTTTTGCCTTTATGACATCAGGGTTTCTTTCATAAAACCAGCTGATATCAGGAATTTTATCCTCTGAAATATGGTGGGATACCCTGTTTTCATCAACATCGAATATTTCCGGATGTTGTTTTATGTATTTTTTAATCCTTTTTTTTCTCACCATGTTCGCTTGCTCCAAACGTCATATTGAGAATACTATTATACTTCAAATATCCGGCAAAATCATTTGTTTGTCAAAGGATAGCTTTCATGTATGATACTATTTTTTTCTTCCAATACCGCACGCGGGTATACTGTAATGCATGCATCCTGGCGACTTTCTTAAGCGGGATTTCATCAACAAGATGCTCTTTTAGCGGGATTCGAATATCTTCCGGCGCAATACGCAAAATTCCTTCCAGTGCATGATACATAGAAAATTCCAACAGGTTGGGTTCATAGGTAAACAGTGTATCCTGATCGCCGATAGGTTGTGAAAACCTTTGTCTTTTCGTATGCGTTAAGGAGGTGTTCTTGGCGATTACGATCAACCAGGGCAAAAGCTTATCCGGTGAAATGTGCGAGCTTGAGGATTTATAGGCCTTGACAAACGTATCCTGCAATATATCCTTCGTATCCTCAATATTCCCCGTATAAGAATATACGATCCTGAAAAGCAATTTATAATTTGTTGTAAAAACATCGGTTATCTCAACCATAAGTTATTTCCTAATTTGGCAGTTTCATTCATTATATCATATTGGCCGTTAAATGATTTGAATTAAAATTTTTCATTTTGTGAGTGCACTTTTTGGTTTCCCAATAGTTATATATATAAATACTAAAACAGGGGGGGCTAAACGGCATGAAGACAAATAAGATTTTCCGTTCACTTTTTCTGGTGTTTCTTGTGGGAGTATTTGCTATTTGTCCAATGACTTCTTTTGCAACAGATGCAACGGATGATGCAACTTTGCCGGCAATCTCTGATGAAGCCATATCATCAAACAACACCCCGCCAAAAGACGAGATATCTGCTGATCCAAACTATTCGGAAGGCTTTACAACCACAAGGACAAGCATAGCCGGAGGTTGCAGCATAACCAGACTTGATTCCAACATGGTGAATACAGCAGGTTATACATCCTGCGCTCCGGCAAGCCCTGCCGTAAGTGTAGTAGTGATGCTCCAGGCGTATTATAGCGGAGCATGGCACACGCTTCAAAGCAGAGGCAGATCAGTAAGCGGAACATATGTCAACTTATCCCAGGCGTATTATGTTACTCCAGGATACTATTACCGTTCATATGGAATCCATCAAACTGCGGACGGTACAACAACGTATTCGGTTACAAATGGACTTTGGGTTAATTAAGAATAATTTCATTCTGTAAAAAAGTTTTTGGGCAACTTAAAAGGTATACCGGAGGGGGGTGGCGAGGTAAATCGAACACGGGAAGTGGGGGCTTCTACCGTTCGATTTACCTCGTCCTTGTTTTGTAATACTTGCTCCTTAAAATAACCAAGTCATATTATATCACAGTCCGGCATATTAATGTCTATTTGTCCCGATAAATATCAACACAAATTTGTTGGTCTGCGAGCCGCTGCTTTCGGATGCGTGTCCTTTCCGCACCCGCTTCCCATTCCTGCCGGTCTTCTTCGGTTTCAAGGATGATGCCCGGCACCTGCACCGGTTTTTCGTTCTCGTCCAGCGCCACCATGACGAGATACGCGCGGTTGACCAGCCGTTTTTCCATGGTTAGCGATTCGACGAACGTGTCGACGCGCACTTCCATGGAGGTTTTGCCAACGTATGTGATCCGGCCGACGAGGACGATCGTATCGTTGACATAGGCGGGTTTCTTGAAATGCAGGTTGTCCATAAACACGGTAGTCACGTTGCGGTTCGCATGCCTTCGCGCGACGACGCCGGCCACAACGTCGATCCATTCGACGAGCTTGCCGCCGAAAAGTCGTCCGTAGCCGTTGATATGCTCGGGCATGAGGATCTGCACCTGCTCGGTTTTTGAGTCCGCAACGCGTTTGGCTTTTAGCATTTTTATCTCCATTTCTACTTCGGGGGTCAATGAATTACCCCTTGTACAAATGGGATAAAATTCATTTCCCTGCGCGTGCAATTTATTGTTGCATGCGCAAAAATATGCACATGCGCGTTAAGTCTTTCAAGAAATCTTCGATTTTCTTGAAAGACTTGGTTTCCCGGCTTTGTTTTTCCCCATTGTATCATGAGCCATCCATGGTAGAACATGCTTATTTATTCACGCCGTATGGGTCGGGGTCGTATTTTATAAGCAGGTTCGTAAGGTGCTCGGCATGCCCCTTTTCCTCGTCGATAATGGCCTGCAGGGTCATGCGGATGTCGTCATGCGGAAACCGGTGCAGTTCCTCCTCGTACAGGATCACGGCTTCAAGCTCGCCCTTGATGTCGTCGCGCAGGTTGTTGAGGATGATTTGGATGTCGTAGCGGGGCCTATAAGCCTGCATGGGGGAAGCGGGGGTCTGCCTTTCGGGCAGGTGCGCCAGATATTGCGCATACTGCTCTGGATCATATTTGCGAAGCAGCGTCAGGAGCCAGCCGTAATGCTTTTTTTTCGTCGAGCATGATGCTGTGCCAGGCTTTGTTGACTTCCTCCATGTTGGAATTGGCAATATGGGTCTGGTAACCGTTTATGGCGATGATCTCCGCAACGAGGATTTCCCTGAGTATATTTGTAAACTGGAGCGCCACGCCCTGGGGCTGGCCGTTTAGATGCGTATAACTCATCTGTAATCCCTCCTGAAATTTCAATAATAATGTATGCGTCCCTTTTTTGCGGCATGCGCGGACCGTTTTTTCCGGGAATGCCGCATGTTTTATGTTTCGTGTGGCGTAATACGCCCAAATCGGCACGCGCATGCGGACGATTTTTTGCGTTTTTTGCGCCGATGCGCGCTAAAATCAGGATTCTGTCGGACGATTATGCAATGCGGGCGGTACCGATTGACAAAAACTGTGTCCGGCGTTTGATATACTGTTGCCCACAACGCGCAGGAGGTGGGGGGACATGATTAGGAGCAAGCCGGCGGAGCATCGGATGCCGCGCATCTGGGCGCGCGTCCAGAAAGAACGTTTTGTCGTGGCGTTGTTCATGTTTGCCGTCGCACTTTTGGTTTCGAGGGTATCGATATTCGGACAGATTGCGCCGCTTGCGCCCGCGTTTGCCGCGGCGGCGTTCGCGGTGGGTCTCGAGCCCTATGCGGTCGGCTTCGGCTGTATCATAGGGTCGCTGACCATCGCGTCGACTCTGCCCGGATCGATGGCGGCGGGCGTCATGGTATTGTGCGCGGGCGCTTTTTTGCAGTGGAGGCGGCAGAATGCGGGCGCAAAGCGCATGCTCATTGTGCTCGCCGGCGCAATGGTTATTACGCAGCTCGTTTTCCGTACCGTGCTGACATACGACCTGATCATGGGGCTGCTGGAAACAGCGTGCGCGCTTATGATGTACCTGGTATTTTTCACGGCAGGGTCAATCGCGCGCGGCAAACGCCGCAAAGGCGTGCTGGCCGAGGAACAACTGGTGTGCATAGCGCTCACGCTGTGCACGCTTTTGCTGGGGGCGGCGCCCCTGCGTCTCGGGTGGTTCTGGCCGACGGCGGCGCTGAGCGTCCTCATCACACTCGCGTGCGCGTACTGGGGGTCTCCAGGGACGGGAGCCGCGGCAGGCCTTGCATGCGGTCTCGCCATCAGCCTTACGGGGCAGGTGAACGTACTGTTCATCGGGAATATGGGTGCAATCGGACTGGTTGCGGGGTTGTTGCGGCGTTACAAAAAGCCGGGAATCATTACCGGCGCGGTGCTGGCCAACGCTTTGGTGACGCTGTACGCAAACGGTTCGAGTTTTGTGGTCATTTCCTTTGCGGACATAGCGCTTGCGGGGATATTGCTGTTGCTCCTGCCCCATGCGTATCTGGATGCCGTTGGGAAAAATGTCGATTTTGTGCTCCAGCGCGAGGCGTCCGAACGGCATTATCTGGAGACGGTGCGCATATCGGTGCTCGAGCACCTGCATGCGATGGCCGAGCTTTTCGCGCGCATGGGCAAGACGCTGGGGGGTGGCCGTGAGCCCGGGACCGAAGTGATATCCTCGCAAATGGAGGGTGCGTCGCGCATGATGGGGCTGATGGCGCGCAGTTTTGACGTGCAGATTCGCTTCGAAAAAGACCTGGAGGGTTCGATCCGCACGCGCCTGGAGACCGAAGGTTTCCGGGTGCGTGAGGTGGTCGTGGCGCAGAAGATGTTCGGCGCCCTGCGCGTTCAGGTCTCCCTGTCGGGCTGTACGATGCGCTCAGGCTGCGACAACCGGATCACGCGGGCGGTGTCGTTCGGGGCGATGGCGCCCATGCGCGTGAGCGCGCGAAGCTGTCCGGGCGCGGGCGGGAAAGCCTGCTCGCTCACGCTGGAGGAAGTGCCTGAGCTTGCCATACAGGTGGGCAAGGTGCAAACCGCGCTGGAGAGCGAGGTCAGCGGCGACTCGGTCGCCTGTACGAAGCTGGGGACGGGGAAATACATGATCTGCATCAGCGACGGCATGGGGAGCGGCGAACAGGCGCATGACCAGAGCGCGGCGACTGTCGAGCTTCTGGAGAATTATTTCAGGGCGGGGCTGGACAAAGGCATTATCTTTAAATCCCTGAACCAGCTGATGGTCCTGCGCGGCGAAGAAATGTTTTCGACGGTGGATCTATGCCTTATTGACCTGCTGCAGGGAAAGGCAGAGTTCATAAAAGTCGGGGCGGCGCCCTCTCTTGTGCGGCAGAAGGGGCAGTACGAATGTCTGCAGGCGTCCACGCTGCCGATGGGGATACTCGATCAGGTGTCTGTGCAAAGCACGTCGCGCGTACTGGCGCATGATGACGTGATTGTCATGATGAGCGACGGCGTTACCGATGCGCTGGGGGATAGCATGCAGGAAGTGCTCGAATTCATACTTGCCTCCAGGCAGGTCAAGCCCGGACGGGCGGCGCGCATGATACGCGAAGCGGCGCTGGCGGCGCTGGACGGCGAAGAGAAGGACGATATGACGGTGGTCGTGGCGCGCATCGTGAAGAATGCTGCCTGACCGGAACGGGAAAGTGAAACAATAGGAAGAAGACAAGGGAGCTTTTCCGGCTCCCTTGCCATGAGGGGCCAGTGACGTGTCCCGCTTATGCGCACACAGCGCGGGCGGGGCAGTACTACCGGCGGCAGGCATTTTGTTTGCAGCCGGTTTGAAGGGAGCTTGTTGTCAAGCTCCCTGATTTTGTTTACAATGAAAACAAGGAATGGTTGGTGTTTCGGAGGTGGCGGATTGGTTGACAGGATTGCATATGCGCTGGGCAGGCCTGGGGTTGTGGAGCCGGGGATGAACATACTCTGCGCGGTTTCGGGCGGACCGGATTCCATGGCGCTCCTGCATGCAATGCTATCCGTGTCGCCGCGCTTTGGCTTATCGCTGTGCGTGGGGCATGTGGAGCACGGCATCCGAAAGGAGCGCTCAAAAGAGGACGCGGCCTTCGTACAAGAGCAGTGCGCTAAAGCGGGCGTGCCGTTTTTCCTGCGCAGCGTGGATGCGCCTATGCTCGCCCGGACGCAGAAGCTCTCGCTCGAGGACGCGGCCCGGCGGGCGCGTTTCGAGGCGCTGTTTGACATCGCCTATGAGGCGGGCGCAGCAAGGATCGCGCTCGCGCATCACATGGACGATCAAGCCGAAACGGTGCTCCTGCACCTGTTCCGCGGGAGTGCGCTGGGCGGTTTTTGCGGCATGCGGCTTTTGCGGGAAGACGGCATATTGCGTCCCATGCTGCAGGTGCGGCGCCCGGAAGTGCTTGCATACTGCCGACAGTACGGCATCGAATACCGGCTGGACGAAACGAATGCAGATTTGCGCTATGCAAGAAACGCTCTGCGGCAAAAAGTGCTGCCCTGCGTCGAAAGCATTTTTCCCGGCGCGGTGGCCGGCATTGCGCGTACGGCGGAAATCATACAGGATGAAGAGGCGTTCATGCGCGCGTCGGCCCAAAAGGCCCTTGAGGAATGTGAGAAAGCTGACGGGACGCTGCACGCCGGGGCACTCCTTGCCCTGCCTGCCGCCATTTCACGCCGCGTGGCCCTTGACTGGCTCAAAAGGAATGGCGATGCGGCGCGCATGGAGGCCCGTCACGTGGAAGCGCTGCTTCATCTTTGCGGCGCGGGTACAGGCGCGGCGCTGGATGTTCCGGGCGGGCGCGCGCGCAACAACTATGGGGAGATCACGTGGGAAGGGCGCTTGGCGGCGCCGGTGGAGGGCGAAACGGAACTGAAGGTCCCGGGTGTTACGCTGTTTGGGGATACGAGCATTCAAGCCACCGTTCTCAATGAATTGCCGGACGATTTGAAGAATCACCCCGGGGAATATGACTATTTTGACTACGACGTTTTTCCGAAGCGGGCTGTGATCCGCACGCGCCGGACGGGGGACAGGTTCCGTCCGCTGGGGATGCGGGGAACGCAGCCGCTCAAGGATTATTTTATCAACCGCAAGGTAGCGCGCGCGTTGCGCGGCAGGATACCTGTATGCGCGGCAGGAAGCCGTATTTTATGGGTTGCGGGAATGGGCGTTAACGATTCGGTCCGCGTGCGGCCGGGTAAAACCGAAAGAGTTTTGAAACTAGAAATAACGCGAAAAGGCGAGGAAGAATGCAATGCGTAGGGACAGGGATGATCTTGAGAAAGTGATCAAGACCAAGGAAGAGATTCAAAAGCGCGTGGAGGAACTGGGACTGCAGCTTGCCAATGAATATGAAGGCTGCAACCCCGTGGTTCTGGGCATACTCAAAGGCGCGAACGTATTTATGGCCGATCTTGTGCGCGCGATGGACATCGAGCTGCAGATGGATTTCATGGTGCTGGGAAGCTACGGGCTGGCCGATAAGCCGGGCGAAGTCGAAATTAAAAAGGATTGCGAGACCGATCTGGCGGGCAGGCATGTGCTGGTCGTGGACGATATCGCGGATACGGGGCAGACGCTCAAAACGCTGGCGGCTATGCTGAAAAAGCGCGGCGCCGCATCGGTTAAAAGCTGCGTACTGCTGGACAAGCCCGCCCGCCGGACCGTCGATTTCGTACCCGATTACATAGGCTTTGAGATAGAGGACGCGTTCGTGGTGGGGTACGGCCTGGACTATGCCGAACGGTTCAGGAACCTGCCGGAGGTATGTGCGGTCAAAAAACACGTGTACGGCGCCGAATAAGTTGATATATAGAATGAAGCGTGTTAAAATTATAAAATGTGAATATTCGAAATGAGGTGCGCGCACATTGAAAAAACTTATAAGGGGTCCCGGCATATACGTGTTGATATTGCTGGTCATTCTCTTAACATATACATCCATGGCCACACAGGATGTGACCGCGCAGAAGGAAATCACCTATAAACCCCAGTTGATGGATTTGATTAAGGGAAAAAAGGTAAAAGCTATTTCCATTACGGATAATGTACTTGTAGGGCTTAATTCGGATACCAAAATTGCGGATGACAGGTTTCCGGACCAATTCGATTTTACCACAACCGTTCCCAGTATCGACGTATTTACCAGCGATGTAAATAAAATCGTTGCCGCAATGAATGGCAAGGAAGTTGCAACGGTATCTACTGCCGATTGGGGCTTTAGATTTGATACGCCTCCCAAGCCCGAAACGGCGTGGTGGGTGAGCCTGCTGCCCTACGTCGTGATGCTGCTCATATTCGGCGGGCTGTGGTACATGATGATGCAGCAGTCGCAGGGCGGCAACAAGGGCGTGATGAGCTTTGGCAAGAGCCGCGCCCGTATGAGCACGGGCGAAGACAAGCGCGTCGTGTTCGATGACGTTGCGGGCGCGAACGAGGAGAAGGAAGAGCTCCAGGAAATGGTGGAGTTTTTGCGCAACCCGCGCAAATTCATCGAGCTGGGCGCACGTATCCCAAAAGGGCTGCTGCTGGTCGGGCCGCCGGGTACGGGCAAGACGCTGCTTGCAAAGGCCGTGGCCGGAGAAGCGGGCGTGCCGTTTTTCAGCATCAGCGGTTCGGATTTCGTGGAAATGTTCGTGGGCGTGGGCGCTTCGCGCGTACGCGACCTGTTTGAGACTGCCAAAAAGAGCGTGCCCTGCATCGTGTTTATCGACGAGATCGACGCTGTCGGCCGCCACCGCGGCGCCGGCATGGGCGGCGGACACGATGAGCGCGAGCAGACATTGAACCAGCTGCTCGTCGAGATGGACGGGTTTGCCGTCAACGAGGGCATCATCATCATTGCGGCGACCAACCGCCCCGATATACTCGACCCGGCGCTTCTGCGCCCCGGCCGTTTCGACAGGCAGATTACGGTGCATTATCCCGACATCAAGGGCCGCGCGGACATCCTGCGCGTGCACTCGCGCGGGAAGCCGCTGGCGGACGAGGTCAACTTCGACACCGTTGCGAAGATGACGCCCGGGTTCACCGGCGCCGATTTGGAGAACGTGATGAACGAGGCTGCCATATTGAGCGCACGGCGCGGCAAGAAGAAGATAGAGAACATCGAGATAGAGGACGCCATCACCCGCGTGATCGCTGGCCCCGAGAAGAAGAGCCGCGTGATCACTGAGAACGATAAGAAGATCACAGCCTACCATGAGGCCGGGCACGCGATCGTGGCCAAGATGCTGCCTTTGTGTGACCGGGTGCACGAGATATCCATCATACCGCGGGGCCAGGCTGCCGGTTATACCATCACGCTGCCCGAGGACGAACGCACGCACATGACGCGAGAGAAGCTCTCTCAGCAGATTTCGATGATGCTGGGCGGCAGGGCGGCCGAGGCAATCATATTCGAGGATGTTTCCACCGGCGCTTCCAATGACCTCAAGCGCGTGGCCGAGGTCGCGCGGCGCATGGTCGTCGAGTTTGGCATGAGCGACCGTGTGGGCAACATGTATCTGGGCGGTGACAGCGAAATCTTTATCGGCCGCGATTTCTCGCACCAGAGGTTGTACAGCGAGGACATGGCCGGCACGATAGACAGCGAAACCAAAAAGATCATCGACGAGTGCTACAAACGCGCGGAAACCATCCTGAAAGATAACATTAAGAAGCTGCACAGGGTGGTCGAGGTGCTGATGGAAAAAGAAAAGCTGGATATCGGCGAATTCGAAGCGATTATGGAGGAGCCCGAACAATAACAGTTCATGATGGGAAAGCAAAAACTTTCCCATTGTTTTATCTGCCAACAAAATGGGAGAGGGGTATGTTTCATGGATTTTGAAGTAAAGCCCGGGATGGAAAAAACGATTGAGATTACGGTGACCGAGGACAAGCTCGCGTCCGCCGTCGGCAGCGGTATCGCGGCCGTGTTTTCAACGCCCAGCCTTGTAGCGCTGATGGAAAACGCCGCGATGCAGGCGATACAGGATGCGCTGCCCGAGGGTTGGTCGAGCGTGGGCACGCGCGTGGAGGCCGACCATATCGCGGCGACGCCGCTTGGCATGCGGGTCAGGGCCACGGCACGCGTCATCGAGGTGGACAGGCGCAAGATCGTGTTTTCCGTCGAGGCGTTTGACGAGGTGGAAAAGATCGGGCAGGCGGTGCATACGCGTTTTATCGTGGACAAGGCGAAGTTTGAAAGCAAGTCGCAGCAAAAGGGCGCGAAGTAGAGAGAGGTTCTAATGCATTGCTCAAACCGGATGCAAGCGCTTGGCGCATCCATATTTGCCGAACTGACCGATCACAGGAGAGCGCTTGAGGCAAACGGCGTTCAAACAATCGATCTGAGCATCGGGTCGCCGAACATCCCGCCTGCGCCGCATATCCGCGCAGTGATTGAACGGGAAACAGCAAAGCCGGAAAACTATGTGTACGCGATTAAGGATACGCATGCGCTCGAACAGGCGGCTGCAGCATGGTACAAAACGCGCTATGGCGTTACGCTCTGCCCGGATACCGAGGTCACTTCCCTGTTGGGGTCGCAGGACGGGCTTTCACATATCGCGCTGACCATCGTCGATCCGGGTGACGCCGTGCTGGCGCCTGATCCCTGTTATCCGATTTTTAAAACCGGTGCGCAGCTTGCCGGAGGCATGGTCTGTCCCATGCCGCAAAAGCGCGAAAACGGGTATATTATTGATTTGGAAGCGATCGGTGAGGACGTGGCGCGCAGGGCGAAGCTCATGATCGTATCCTATCCGAACAACCCGACAACGGCCATGGCGCCGCCGTCGTTTTATGAAGAGCTGGTGGCGTTTGCACAGAAATACGGTATCGTCGTGGTACATGACAACGCGTACAGCGATCTGGTGTTCGACGGGAAAAAGGGCGGGAGCTTTCTTTCGTATCCCGGCGCAAAGGAAATAGGAATAGAATTCAACTCGCTCTCCAAAAACTATGGCATGGCAGGATGCCGTATCGGGTTTGCGCTTGGAAATCAGGAAATCATCGGGCGGCTGAAGTCCTTGAAGTCCAACATCGATTACGGGCTTTTCCTGCCGCTGCAAAAGGCCGCAATCGCCGCGATAACCGGCCCGTACGACTGCGTGCGCGAAACGGCAAAAGCGTATGAAACGAGGCGGGACGTGCTTTGCGCATGCTTTGGCGAAATCGGATGGAACGTTGAAAAGCCGCCGGCCACCATGTTTTGCTGGGCACAGCTTCCGAAGGGGTATGAGGACAGCCGCGCGTTTGCCCTTGAACTCATGCAAAAAACGGGCGTTATCGTTACGCCGGGGGCTGCGTTCGGATACGAAGGGGAGGGACACGTGCGGATTGCGCTGGTGCAGGACGAGCCGGCGATCAGGGAAGCGGCCGAACGTATCGCAAGAAGCAGGATGATTGATGGCTGAAAAAATTGATTTACATACGCATACAACGGCGTCGGACGGGAGCTTAACCCCGCCGGAGCTTGTGGACAGGGCGCTGTCGTTAGGGTTCAGCGCGATCGCTATTACGGACCACGATACGGTCAGCGGCGTGCTCCCCGCCTGTGTGCATGCTGAAAAGACTCCGCTGACCGTGATACCCGGTGTGGAGATGGGCGCACAATATACGGGAGAGATGCATATTCTGGGCTTGGGTGTTGATTCGCAGGAACCTGTGTTTTTATCTGCGCTAGCACAGCTTCGCGATGCGCGGAAGGAACGCAACCGGCGCATGGTTGAAAAACTGCAGGGGCTGGGACTGCCTGTTTCGTGGGCGGACATAGCTGCAGGGCATGAGGAGTCCGTGATCGGGCGCGCGCATATGGCCCATGCGCTGATTCAAAATGGCGTCGTGCCCAATCTGGCGCAGGCTTTTGAGAAGTACCTCGGGGAAGGTAAAAAGGCGTATGTTGAGCGGATGCGCTTCACACCTTCGCAAACCATCGATCTGATCCATCAGGCGGGCGGGCTGAGCGTGCTGGCGCACCCTGTACAGCTGGAATTGGACGAACCTGCGCTGTATGCAGTATGCAAGGCGCTCAAGGATCGCGGGCTGTGGGGAATCGAGGCGTATCACCCGATGCACTCAAATAGCGAGACAGCGGCGTACTGCCGTCTTGCAAGGCGCCTGGGGCTTATGATCACGGGCGGCAGCGATTTTCACGGCCTGAACAAACCGGATGTCGAGCTTGGCGATTCGGTGGTGCAGTGCGCCGAACTGGAAAAGGCCATGCATGCGCTGAAAGCAGTCTCCTGCCGCCGGAATGTCAACTGAAACGCCGGCAGCATACAAAAACCACACTATGAAGGTGAAAACAATGAATTCGGGCAGCGGGATCATTAAAATCTTTACGGGAAGCACAGGCAAACGCTTTGCACAGCGCATGTGCGATTTTATCGGCGCTGAGCTCGGTCAGTCGGAAGTTTTTAAATTTTCGGACGGAAACACGTTTGTGCGGGTCCTCGAACCGGTGCGCGACAAGGATGTGTATGTGGTCGTACCTATTGCGACAAAGCCGAACGACGAGCTTGTCGAGCTTTTATTCTGGATTGACGCGTTCAAGCGCGCCAGCGCAAACTCCATAACGGCGATCATTCCGTATTTCAGCTATGCCAAAGGCGATAAAAAGGACGAGCCCCGCGTTTCGATCCGCGCGCGCGTGTGTGCCGAGAGCATCGAGCTTGCCGGCGCGGACCGTGTGGTGACCATGGACCTGCACAGCCCGCAGGTACAGGGCTTCTTTAAAATTCCTGTGGATAACCTGGCGGGCATGCCCATCCTGTGCGAGGCGATAAAAACGCAGCACGACCTTCAGAACCTGGTGGTGGTGTCCCCTGATGCAGGGTTTACGAAGAGAGCCCGAAAGTATGCCGCGTATCTCAAATGCCCCATAGCCATAGGCGACAAGGTACGCGACGCGCATGACGAAAAGGCGCGCGTACTGGAAGTGATCGGGGACGTGGAAGGGAAGGACGCCCTGATTGTGGACGACTTTTCGGTGACCGGACGCACCCTGACCGGCATGGCGAGAGAGCTCAAACGAAGGGGCGCAAAACGGATATTCTCCTGCCTTACACACGGCCTGTTCACGCAGGAAGGACTCGATGAGATCGACAGAAGCGACATAGAAAAACTGATTACGACGGATTCGGTATGCAGGCACGAATCCGTGGAAAGCAAAAAGGTGCTTACGGTTTCGGTTGCGCCGCTTTTTGCGCACGTGATCCGATGCATCCATGAGCGCGAACCGGTCAGCAGCATGTTTTATAAGGTGCCCGATAATCTGGTCAACATCTTCGTCGAATAAAGAGTTTTCACAAAATGTTAAAGAGGCCCGGCTTTTTTAGCAGGGGCCTCTTACTTTAGAGCCTTTCATGCTTGAACAATGAATAAAACAATGCTTAAAACACAATGAAGCGGTTGGGCAATTTGAGTAACATATTAGGCCGCTTATTCCATCAGCGTACGCAGCTGCAGATGCACATCGCCGGAGCCAACGCCCAGTACAAGGTCGTCCTCTCTGGCATGCTCCTTCAGGTAATCCCGGATATCCGGGAAGGTGGGCAGATATTCGCAGGATTTCCCGGCTTCCCGGATGCCGCGCACGAGATCCCGCGCGTGGATGAGGCCTTTATCCTGCTCACGCCCGGGATAGATATCCGGCACCAAAACAAAGTCTGCGTCTTTGAAGCAGCGTGCGTATTTATCAAAAAGCGTTTTGCCGCGCGAGTACGAATTGCACTGGAAGATGCACCAGATCCGGTTATGCGGATAATGCTTCGCCGCATTGAGGCAGGCTTCGATTTCGCTCGGGTGGTGCGCATAGTCATGGAAATAATGTATGCCGTTTACCGTGCCGTAGTCTTCAAAGCGCCGTTTGGTGAGCGTGTAACCCTTGAGCGCATCGAGTAACGCCCCGTCAGATACGCCCAGATGCCGCGCAACACAAATGGCGGCCAGCGCATTCATCACATTGTGCATGCCGGGCACGTTCAGGGAAACGGAAAACAGGCGCTCGCCGTTTAAAACGCAGTCAAAGGAAGGGTTCCCCAGTTCGCTGAATACGATGTTCTCCGCCCTCAATTGGGCCTCGGAACCGAAACCGTAGGCTGCATACGGTTTGTTGCTTTCTTTTAAAAGCCGCATCACGAGCGGGTCGTCCGCGCAGCCAAAGATCATGCCGTTATCCGGTAAAAGCGCCGTATAGCGCGAAAACGCGGCGTAAATGTGGTCGATGTCGCCGTAGTAGTCCAGATGGTCGTCGTCGATGTTATTGATGACCTCGATGGTAGGGGAGAGCTTTAAAAAGCTTTCAACATATTCACACGCTTCGGTAACGAACAGGTCGCTGTCGCGCCCCACGCGCGTGCCGCCTTCCAGGAATGCCACGTCGCCGCCCACGTGCACCGTGGATTCTACGCCCCCGTGCTCGAGTATGAGCGCGAGCATGGATGTGATGGTGGTCTTGCCGTGGCACCCGGCGATACCCACGACGCGCCTGAACTCGCGGGTGATCTGCCCGAGGAGAGTGGCGCGGTCCATCTGCGGAATGCTCTGCGCCGTGGCATATGCCCTTTCGGGATTATCCGGTTTCACGGCAGCCGTATACACGAAAAGATCGGCCCCATACACGTTTTCTTCGCGCTGGCCGATGGTTACCTGTATACCGTCCCGTTTCAGTTTTTGCGTATAATTTGAATCGGACCTGTCCGATCCGAGGACCCGGTAGCCTTTTGCGTGGAGGATGCGTGCAAGCCCGTTCATGCTGCAGCCGCCAATACCAGAAAAAAAGACCGTTTTACCGGCAAAATCCCGTATGCTGATTTCATTTTGCTGATTATTCATGGTTTCATTAAACACCGCCATCCAAATGATACTTTCATTATACTCCCGCGCTATCATGCAAACAACCGCCAATTCGTTCAATGGTTCGTGTTACCGGTTGCAGTGAACATAAAAATAGAGTAATATTAACAAAATAAGAGGAAAACGCAAAGATTTGGCGAATAGTACAATAGTGTGTGCGCTGGCACAATTTAAGGATATGAGAAAAGGTTGGGTGGTAGAACCGTGAACATTACTGACATTCGTATTCGCAAGGTACATGTGGAAGGGAAGCTCAAAGCGACGGTATCCGTAACATTCGACGACGAGTTTGTGGTGCACGACATGAAGATCATCGAGGGGCAAAACGGAATCTTTATCGCGATGCCCAGCCGCCGGACGCCTGACGGCGAATTTAAGGACATTGCGCATCCGGTGAACTCCTCGGCCAGGGCGACGCTACAGACGCTCGTTTTGGGGAAGTATTTCGAGATGCAGGAACTGGAGCAGGCATCCATGGAGGAAGAAACGACACAAGAGCAACTGCCGGAGCAGAAGCGGGAAGAGGTGTAAACGGGATCAGTACGCCTGTACATGCCGGTGCCGGGGCGGGGGCCGCCTTGACATACGATTATGAATGCCATACAATAATCTACGGTTTATGCGAGTATTCCGGTGTAAACAACGTTTCCGGGAGGGAGTTGTGACGGGTTGGATACCATGGCAATTATAATGGCGGCAGGCGAGGGCAAGCGCATGAAATCAAGCTTGCCCAAAGTGTTGCATAAGGCTTGCGGCAGACCGATTATCGATTGGGTAATGGATGCCGTTTTGTCTTGCTCTTCAGCGGATCCCGTTGTGATCGTGGGCAGCGGCGGCGAAAGGGTGCGCGCATATCTCGGGGAGCGCGCGCAGTACGCCGTACAGGAAAGGCAGCTGGGTACGGGCCATGCGGCGATGATGGCCGCGCCGTACCTGCACGGCCGGACAGGGCATGTGCTTATTGTGGCGGGGGATATGCCGCTTTTGCAGCGTGATACCGTCCTGGCGCTTTGCGATATGGCAAAAAGGAACGGCTATGCGGCCGTGATGCTGACCGCTGTGATGGACGACCCTGCCGGATACGGACGCGTGATACGCAGTGATGACGGCGGGGTAAGCGCAATCATAGAACACCGCGATGCCGGTGAAGAGGTCTTGCGCGTGCGGGAGGTCAATGCTTCGGTATACTGTTTTGAGATCGAAGCTTTTTTGCGTACGCTCAAATCTCTCTCTAACAATAACGACCAGGGAGAGTACTATCTGACCGATTGCATCGGCTGCCTCGTACGGGAAGGCAGAAAGGTCGGGGCGCTTGTTGCGGCGGATCCCGCCGAATGCATGGGCGTGAACGACCGCGCCCAGCTCGCACAGGCGTCAAAGGTGCTGCAGGAGCGTATTATCAGGAAGCATATGCATGCGGGCGTGACCTTTATCGACCCGCAGAATACCTGTGTTGAGCATGGCGTCGCTATCGGACGCGATACCGTCGTGTATCCGGGGAATGTGCTGGAGGGGAATACGCAGATCGGGGAAGATTGCGTGATATATCCCGGGTGCCGTATCACAAACAGCGTGGTCGGCGACGGCGCCAGTATCCAAAGCTCCGTGCTTTGCGACTGCATTGTCGGAAACAGGGCGTCCGTAGGGCCGTTTGCGCATCTGCGGCCCGGCGCGGACATCGGGCAAGCCTGCAGGATAGGAAACTTTGTTGAGGTGAAGAACACGCCGGTCGGCAAGGGGTCCAAGGTGTCGCATCTGACCTATGTGGGAGACGGGCGCATCGGTGAGGACTGCAACATAGGCTGCGGCGTGGTGTTTGTGAACTATGACGGAGAGAATAAAAACATAACGGTGGTGGAGGACGGGGCGTTCGTGGGCTGCAACTCGAACCTTGTCGCCCCGGTGACAGTGGGGAAAAACGCGTATGTTGCCGCCGGTTCCACAATAACCGAAGATGTTCCCGGCGACGCGCTTGCGATTGCGCGCAGCCGGCAGGTAAACAAAGAAGGCTGGTCGGCCAAACGCAGGATGGAGAAACAAAAATGATAACGCACGGAACCAATATAAAGATATTTACCGGAAACGCCAATCCGCAGCTTGCGGAAGAAATATCGAACGAACTCAACCGGCCGCTCGGCAAAGCCCTGGTCGCCAAGTTCAGCGACGGGGAGACGCGCGTTGAGCTGCGGGAAACGGTCCGCGGCTACGACGTGTTCCTGATCCAGCCGCTGTGCGGCCATGTGAACGATTCTCTGATGGAACTGCTGATCATGATCGATGCGGCGAAGCGTTCGTCGGCGGGCCGTATCACGGCCGTGATCCCGTACTACGGCTACGCCCGGCAGGACAGGGTGGCGCGCGCGCGCGACCCGATCGCCGCCAAGCTTGTAGCCGACCTGCTCACCGCGGCGGGGGCGGACCGCATACTGACCATGGACATGCACGCTCCGCAGATTCAGGGGTTTTTCGATATCCCGGTCGATCATATGCTGGGGGTACCTGTCATTGCGGCGCATTATCTCGCGCGCCAGTTCAGCGGCGAGGACCTGGTGGTGATTTCCCCGGATCTGGGCAGCGTCACGCGCGCGCGGAACTTTGCAAACCGCTTGAACGCGCCGCTGGCCATCATCGATAAGCGCAGGCCCAAGGCAAACATGGCCGAGGTGGTCAATATCATAGGCGATATCGCCGGAAAGCGCGCGCTTTTATGCGACGATCTTTTAGATACCGGCGGAACGTTCATAAAGGGCGCGGAAGCGCTGATAAACAGGGGTGCGCGCGAAGTATACGCGTGCTGCACCCACGGCGTGCTGTCGGGCGAATGCCCCCGGCGTCTTAAGGAATCTCCCATCAAAGAAGTTGTGATAACCAACACCATTCCGATAACCGATGAGGCCCTGGAAGCATCGGGCAACAAGATCCGCAGGCTTACGGTCGCGCCGATCTTTGCAAAGGCCATTGAACGCATATATGAAGACCTGCCGATGAGCATACTTTTTGACTGAAGCTGTATACTTGT
>JBMOLJ010000107.1:0-32479 GCA_049324235.1 Bacillota bacterium | reverse complement strand
GAACGCCCGTCCACGGCGATCGCAGCCTTTTGGATCCCGGAGTCCTTTTTTTCACACATGTCCACAAAACTCGTGATCATGCTGGGCGGAAGATTGTCCATGCAGAAATAACCGATATCCTCCAGATTCCTCAGCGCCTGTGTCCGCCCCGCGCCCGACAGCCCTGTTACTATGACAAGATCCATCCCGCCACCCCCTCAATTGTTCACTCTACCGGCGTGATCTTCCGTACGGAACGCCCGCACCCCTTGGCATTCAGCACGTCGCTTTCTTTAAGGCCCGCATCGTCCGCCAGCCTGACCGTACCTGCCAGGTCTCCCACATCATCGGACCTGTGCGCGTCGCTGCTAATCATAAAAGGCGCGCCGTTTTCCTTGAGCCTGCCTATCTCTTCTACCGTAAGCGAATTGTGCCGGATGTTCAATTCGAGCGCCGTTCCCGTGCGCGCGGCCGCTTTGCCAAGCATATCCATATCGAGGTGGATCATATCGTTCGGATGGGTAATGCAGGCAATGGGATACTTCTCCATGGAACGCACATATGCCTGCGTGTTCTTTTGCACGATTTTTCCGTATTTTTTCCCTTTTTTGTATAAAAGATTTTTAACGGCAAAATGCCAAAATGTTTTTAAATCCTTCAGCCAGGCCATGCGATGGTATCCAACGAGCAGAATATCAAAATGCGCCATGAATTCTTTGGGGAGGTCTATGGTACCGTCCAGTCCGATGAGGTTTGCCTCCACGCCCATCAATACGCGAATCTTGCCCATAAACCTTGCGTTCAATGCATCGATCTGTTCCCTTAAAAGCGCCAGCTTCCTGCGCCTTAGTCCGAAAACCACATGCCTGAGTCCGTGGTCCGTAATTGCTATTTCCTGCAGGCCTTTTTTGATTGCAGCGTGCACGTTGTCTTCCACGGTACCTCTGCCGTGGCTGAATATGGTATGCGTATGGTAGTCAGCGATTATTTTCATTTAAATCCTATCTGAAGGCAAATCCGCCTTATCTTTTTCCCGTCGACAAACCCCTTTGGGTGCGGTTAAAATGCCGCTCTTGGCGCCATTTCTTTGCTGCACACTCGGGGCCCCCGCAAAGCGAAGCTTTGTGGGGATAAGGAGGAGCAACGAAGCGTACGAGCTTCACGCTTCCGCGTGGAGCGAGCAGAGCGAAGTTTGCTCCGACGATCTGACGCGCATGTCGTCAAATTGCATTAAAGTGGGGGATTGCGATCCCCCACGCCCCCTGAAAGACGCTTTGTTGGACAGCCTGTTTTTCTTTAGTATTATTCTTCGCCCAAAACTTTTATCTCGAGTTCAAGGTCCGTGCCGGAAGCGTCCAGCACGCGTGCGCGCACGGTTTCGGCCAGCTCCAGAACGTCTTCGGCCGTAGCGCCGCCCGTGTTCACAATAAATCCGGCATGCAGCTCGGACACCTGCGCTCCCCCCACCCGCAGGCCTTTGAGACCGGCCTGGTCGATCAGCCGTGCGGCGTATCCGTTATGCGGGCGTTTAAAGGTACTGCCCGCACTCGGAAGATGTACGGGCTGCCTGGCGTTGCGCTGGGCGCTTATTTCCTGCGCGCGTTTTTGCGCCTCCCGGCTTTCATCCGGTCTAAGCTCGAATTCCGCTTCCAGAACAATGAGGCCGGTTTCCGAAAAAATGCTCCTGCGATACCCCAAATCGTCTTTTTGGATAAGCTTCCACCCGGTATTCCCGCTCTCATCCATATACCTCACGCGCTTGAGGCAGTCTGCGATCTCTCCCCCGTAGGCGCCCGCGTTCATCATCACCGCACCGCCAAGCGTGCCGGGTATGCCGCAGGCGAATTCCAGTCCGGCGAGGCCTTGGTTCAGCGTCTGATTGGCCAGCGACGCAACGAGTATCCCCGCCTGCGCCGTTACATGCGTTCCTGCTATTTCAAGGCTGCAAAACTCCTTGCCGATTTTGATTACCGCGCCGCGGATGCCCTTGTCCCTGACCAGCAGATTGGTGCCGTTGCCTATGACGGTGACCGGAACGTCATACCGGCGGCATATGCGCAATGCATCCGCTATCTCGTCCGCACTTTTAATGCAGATCATAATATCGGCAGGCCCGCCGATTTTGAAGGACGTATGCTTATTCATAGGCTCGTCACGCAAAACGCGCGACTCGTCCCCCACCGCCGCCTGCAAAGCCCTGTATGCCTGTTCGATCTGCATGGTACCGTCCTTTTGATACATATCGGTTAATAAAATTGTACATCAATTTATCCCTGTTTACAAGTTGCATCCATGTCACTAAGCAGCGCACGGAGCGCGCCAGCATTTCCTGAGGCCGCCTTTTGGAGCAATTCTGACCACCGTGCGCGTACATTTTCATATCCGAAGCAAGACGGTACGGCCATGTTTTTGGCAAACTCCTGTTCCGCCGCCCAGAACCGCGGATCGTCTTCGTAAAGCGGTTTGCCGCGCACCGCCGGAAACATGCCCAGCGTTTTGACGCTTTCCTGCGCCTTTTCGGACAATAGGCTTTCGCAAAATTGTTCGCATATCTGCGTTTTTGCCTCGGGCTGCCCCTTTACCACGCCTACATACTGCACCATATCGGTAAACCCGCTCACCGCCCATACGGTATTGCTGAATCCTTCGCCGTTTTCATAATTGGCCTGCGCAGTAGCGGCCGTATTCTGGTTGCCCAGGCATAAAAGCCCGTTCCCTTTAAAAAACACCTGTGCATTCTTTATCTGCGCAAGCGCCTTTATGGCGTCTTCGTTCCCGCCTATAAGATCATAGGCAAACGCAAGCCCCGGGTTGGAGAATGTGCCGTCATCAACACAGAGCGCGCTCTCTTCCCCCTGCGCCAAATTTACTGTCTCTTCCGGCGTGTACCCGATTTCTTCAGGCGGGTCAACCCCCGCTATCATGCCTTTTTCTTCGTTTACGGCCAGGATATACGCGCCCGCCATCACCGGCAGGGCATATGTTTTGCCCCCATGTTTTGCCGAGTCCGCGAGCGCCGCGTTTATCCCGCCGGGTACATCCAGGGGAATAAGCATATCGTCCGGGCTATCCAAAAAACCCGTGGGGAAAATCATCACGTCCGGCTTTTCCCCCGCCTGCAGCAAAACCTTTGCGTCTTCCCATTGCATCACCTTCGCATCGACGTATACACCGAACGTGTCCTCCTCAAACGCCCGCACCCGCGTGCGGACCCACCCGCTCAGCGTATTCTGTCCCATGGGAAAACCGACTATTGCCCAAAGCGTAAGCTGTCCCTGCCAGACCGGAGGCGTAGGCTGCACCCATTCCCTGTAGCGGTCCCGTTCGACCTCCGTCTGGATAATAGAAGGTGCAAACAACGCAAATATTATCAATATAATACATAAAATATAGCTGGCTTTCTCTTTATTCCATTTCATGGTCTGCTTCCTTGTGTTTTACTCTTTGTAACTCTATGCGAAAGCAAACCACAGGTATGCCCGTTACCCGTCAAAAAGCGATCTTGCCAGCATAGCCGCGCCGATAATGCCCGCCTGCGCGCCAAAACGCGCGCAGGCTATTTCGACCGGCCCCGCCGTGTCATCGATGGACAGCCTGCCTATTTTTTCGCGCAGGGGCGCAAGCAAAAATTCCCCGGCGTTTGCAACGCCGCCGCCGATTACGATGATCTGCGGATCCATCACGCGCGCGGCATTGCTCAACCCGAGCGCCAGGTCGCCAGTATACCGCTCCCAGATGAAAAGCGACTGCGCATCTCCTTTTTGCGCGCACCGGGCAACGAGCTCCGCCGTGACCAGCTCTTTTTCGCCGGATACAGCCCGCGCGAGCATGCACGCAGGCTCTTCCTCCACAGCTCGCATCCCCATGCTTCTTAGCGCACGCGCCGAGGCGTACATTTCAAAGCAGCCACGGTTTTTACAGTTGCAGAGGATACCGTCCGTGTAAAGCGTCATGTGGCCTATTTCACCGGCCAGGCCGTGCGCCCCGCGCAGCAGCCTGCCGTTTACGATCACGCCCGCGCCCACGCCTGTACCCAGCGTTACCACCAGCGCGTCGGAATACCCTTTCGCCGCACCCGCCGCATATTCGGCCATCGCGGCGGTATTCGCGTCGTTATCCAGCGCCGCAGGGCACTGGAGCAATTCCTCAAGAAGCGGACCAAGGGCCACGTCCTTCCAAAAAAGGTTCGGCGCCGTGAGTACGGCGCCGTTATACGCGTTGACGACGCCGGGGACGCCCACGCCGGCCGCCCGGGCCTTCGTTTTTCCCGCCGCGGCGATGGTTTCAAAACACAAAGCGACCAAATCGGATATTACCTCCTTTTGGCCGCGCTCAGGCAGTGTCGGGCACGCTGCTTCGCTGATGATATTCCCTTTATGGTCAACCAAACCTGCTTTAATATTCGTTCCGCCCAGATCAACGCCCAGATACAGCGGCGCTTTCATGAATGCCTCCTTTTAATCCTGCTGCTGCAGCAGGTGCAGATCCCCCATCATCCGGCGATCGAGTTCATCCACGGTGGAATACCCGATCTTCTTGAGCCGGAAGTTCATGGCCGCCACCTCGGCGATGATCGAGAGGTTGCGTCCAGGCATTACCGGCGTGATGATATGGGGCACCTTCACATCCAGCAGGGATATGGTCTCCTCGCGCAGGCCCAGCCGTTCGTACCGTTTGTCGGGCTGCCACGGCTCAAAGTTCATCACGATGTCAATCGATTTATCGTGGATGACTGCGCCCACGCCGTACATGTTGCGCACATCGATAATGCCCAGCCCGCGGATCTCCAGCAGGTATCTGAGTATCTCGGGAGCCGAGCCTACCAGCTTCCCTTCCTCGACCATGCGTATCTCCACCACGTCGTCGGCCACCAGCCGGTGCCCTCGTTTTACAAGCTCCAGCGCCGTCTCGCTTTTGCCGATTCCCGAATCGCCCGTGAGCATGATGCCTACGCCGTAGATGTCCATCAGCACGCCGTGCCTGGTTATCTGCGGCGCAAGGTAGTCGTCCAGGTATGTCATGGTCTTGTGCATGAGTTTTGTGGTGGTAAGCGGTGAATCGAGGATGGGGACGTCGTATTTTCGCGCCGCCTCCAGCAGTTCATCAGGCGGAACCTGCCTCCTCGAGAGCACGACGCACGGAATGGGATAGCTGAAATAGTATTCCATCGTATCCTTGAGCTTCTTGCGTTCGAGCCGTTTTAAATACGCCATCTCGACCGGTCCCATGATCTGCACCCGGTCGAACACAAACAGCTCGAAGAAGCCGGTCAGCTGCAGGCCCGGACGGTTGATATCGCTTGTGTGCAGCTCCATGTACTCGCGTTTTCCCATGTGAATGATATTCAGATCCAGCGCCTTGGCAAAGTCTTTTACCAACAGTGTCCTGATCAATAGTCATACCACCTCTTCCAACACGTATTTCTCAATCACCCAGGCCACGCCGTCTTCGTCATTGCTCGGCGCTATCAGGTCCGCAGCTTCAAGGATCTCGGGTGTGGAATTTTTCATGGCTACGCCCAGCCCCGCATATTCGATCATGGACCGGTCTATATGGCTGTCGCCCATCGCGATCACATTCTCGGCGCCCAGCCCCATGCTTTCGGCCAGCCGCTTCAAAGCCGCGCCCTTATGGGCGTCGGGGTGATATATTTCCATAAAGAACGGCTGGGATATCCCCACGATCACACGTTCTTTAAAGTATTCCTTCGTGATTTCATATAATTCACGCAGACGGGACTCCATATCCACACACAGCACCTTCGGCGTGTGTATGCTCCCGAGCTTCAGGAAATCCCCCACCGCTTCCCATTGCATGCCCGTAAAGGCGGCATAGAGTTCCGAGTACATCGTATATTGCTCGCATAAAAATTTGGGGGAATCGTTATAGATCTGATGGTAGCAGTTCTGCGCATGTAAAAAAGCGATGATCTCCCGCGCAAGGTCCGAGTCTATCTTTTGATCAAAGAGCGTCTCACCCGTCGCGCCGTCCACCACCACTGCCCCGCCGTTCGTGATCACCGGCTGCTTTATCTCCAGTTCCTCGCAAAACCTGCACGTCCCGCCGAACGGGCGTCCGGTTGCGAGCACGACCGTCGTGCCTTTTTCCACCGCGCGCTCAATCGCGCGCTTATTCCGCTCGCTGATCGTACGCGTGCTGGACAGCAGCGTATGATCGAGATCCAGTGCAATGAGCTTATATTGCATACAACAAGCCTCCGTTTATGAACGACAAAGTTGCCCCTGTATAAAAATACCTTTTCTATTAATCACATTATAAAGACAATAATGTATATGTACAAGCCTAGACCTCGTCTGTTTTTGGTGCATGAAAGTGTTCATACACCGCCCGGGCGCTCCGCGTATCCATGCCTTCCACTTCCAGAAGCGTTTCCATCTGCGCCTTCGCGATCTCCTTTACGGACTTGAAATGCCGTATCAGCTCGGTCCGGCGTTTTTTGCCGATACCCGGTATGCCGTCGAGTTCGGATACGATGGTCCGGCCGGTCCTGAGCCTGCGGTGGTAGGTGACGGCAAACCTGTGCGCCTCGTCGCGCACGCGCTGCAAAAGATGCAGCGCCGCGCTGCTGCGCTTTAACACCACGGGATCGTCCTTATTCGGCAGAAATATTTCTTCCATGCGCTTGGCGAGACCGATCACCTGTAAATGCCCGTAACCCGTCTCTTCCATGGCCTGCATCGCAGCGCCAAGCTGCCCCTTTCCCCCGTCGATCAAAAGCAGGTCCGGCAGGGAATCAAACCCGCCGCTACCGTTCCGTGCGCGGAGCATGCGCCGCTTGACCGCCTCGTGCATGGACGCAAAGTCGTTCGCGCCCTCTACCGTTTTGATCCTGAAACGCCGGTAATCCCTGGGGGATGGCCGCCCCTTTATGAACACCACCATCGAGGCCACCGAATCGGTACCCTGCGTGTTGGAAATATCAAAGGCTTCGATGCGCTCGGGCGGCGCGGCCAGCTCCAGTACATCCGCAAGCTGGATGAGCGCGCCCTCATGCCTTTCAAACTCTGTCCGCGCTTTCGTATACAACCGCAGGATGGACTGCTCGGCGTTGCTCGCCGCAAGCTCAACCAGTTCTCGCTTCTTCCCGCGCTGCGGGACCAGCATCCGCACACGCGCGCCGCGAAGCTCAGTTAGATAGGCCGCGGTGGGCGCAAGGTTTTCGGGGAGGACGCTCACGAGCACCTCTTTGGGGATGACGGGCGCGCCCGAATAATACTGCCGCAAAAACTGCGCCATCAGCTCTTTTTCGCCTTCGTCACCCTCCCACTGCAGTTCATAGTGCTCGCTTCCCATCATTTTCCCGCCCCGGATGAACAGCGCATGGACCAGCGCGGTGCTTTCATGCGTACACAGGGCAAAAACGTCGCGGTTGTCATCCCGCCCCGTTACCATTTTCTGTTTCTGGTTCAGTTCGTCCAGCGCCTTTAAAGTATCCCTGAGCCGCGCCGCGCGCTCGAAATCCAGCGCCTCAGCGGCATCCGCCATCTGGGTGCGGACTGACTGCTCGAATTCGCTCTGCCTGCCCGAGAGCAGGCCAATGATGCACTCAAGCGCCTGGTGGTACTCTTCTGACGCGACCCTGCCCGTGCACGGCCCCAGGCAGGTGCCGATCTGGAAATTGAGGCAGGGGCGTTCGTTACGCTCTATAGCGCGTGCAATGTCCTTTTTGCAGGTGCGCAGGGGGAACATCCTGCCTGCCACGTCCAGCACCTCACGCAGCGCCCCGCCCGATACATATGGGCCGAAGTACTGCGCGCCGTCGTTTTCCCTGCGCCGCACAACCTCCACGCGCGGGAAATCCTCGCGCATGTCGATGCGCACATAGGGGAAATTCTTGTCGTCCTTGAGCAGGATGTTATAATGCGGGCGGTGTTTTTTAATGAGGTTGCACTCCAGTATGAGCGCTTCCACCTCGTTGTCGGTCACGATCGTTTCAAAGCTGTGGATCTTCTGCACCAGCGCCCATGTCTTGGGACTGTGCGCTTTCAAGGACTGGAAGTATTGCCGTACGCGGTTTTTGAGCGAAACGGCTTTGCCCACATAGATGATCTGCCCTCCGGCGTCCTTCATGATATATACGCCGGGCTTATCAGGCAGTGCCGCTATCAGTTCCCTTAACTGACCGGATATCTCAAAAGCCTCCATATCAGTAGCCCAGTTCCTTCGCCTTTTTCAGGATGGCCGCCGCCACGGGCGCAGCCTTGGACCCGCCCGAGCCCGCGTCCTCCAGAACCACCGCTATACAAATCGGATGGTCCTTGTCCTCCACAAACCCCACGAACCATGCGTTCGGGTTGACGTCCTTGCTTTCGGAGACCTCGGCTGTGCCGGTCTTTCCGCCGATCGTCCAGCCCTTGACTTTCGCGTTTTTGCCGGTACCCGACTGTACCACGTCAAACATCATGCTTTGCAGCGTCTGTGCGTTCTTCTCGCTGATTGGCCTGGTGTATTCGTTTGCAGTCATTTGCTGGTATTCATAGCCGCGCACGTTTATAAGGTTCCTGACCAGCTTCGGCTCCATCATCACGCCGTCATTGGCAATCGACGCCGTGATCATGCACATGTGCAGCGGGGTCACAAGGTCTTTGTACTGCCCAACCGCCGACCAGCCCAGGTCTCCCTTTTCGGCCGGCTTTTCATAGGACGACGAATACAGCACCAGATCATTAAAGAGGAAGTTCTTGTTGAAACCGAATTTATCGGCTTCGGCCATGAGCTTATCCGCTCCCAGGTCCATGCCGATCTGCGCAAAGGTATTGTTGCACGAAACGGCGAACGCCTGTTTCAGCGTCAACGTACCGTGCGCCTTATCGTTGGCGTCCGTGATGACCGTATCGCCCACCGTAATTTTGCCTTTACAGGTATATTTTCGCGTGAGCGCATCGGGATAATTCTCCAGCGCCGCCGCCGCGGTGATGATCTTAAAGACCGACCCCGGGGTATAGCGCCCCATCGTAGGGCGGTTAACGAGCGGCGATTCCTCGCTGTCCTTATCGTCGGCGTATTCTTTCATATTATTCGGGTCGAACCCGGGAGACGACACGCTTGCCAGTATCTCGCCCGTTTTATAGTTCATCACGACCGCGGCCCCGCGGTGATTCCCCATTTGACTGTAGGCATACGAACTCAACGCGCTGTCTATGGTCAGGACCACATCGCTGCCTTCGCGCTTGGTGCCCGTAATCTCCTGCCACAGCCGTTCGATCACATTGTCGTTAAAGCCCAGCAGATAGTTCGCCAGAAAGGTCTCCGCGCCTGTCGTGGTCAGCCCGTAGTTATCGCCGACGACCGCCGATACGGCTTTGCGTACGCGCGAATCCGCAGCGTACACCCTGTTGCCCTCCGAATCTGTCGTCGCGAGCTTAACGCCGTTGCGGTCGAGTATGTCGCCCGCCTTCACCTCCGTTTTCTGTGAGGCAATGCGCGGATTGTAGGGGTTTACAAACCAGCGGTCGCCGTACATGAGCACCGAGTATGCAAGATACGCTATAAGCCCGGCAAACAGCACCATAAACATCGTTAGCATGATGCGGATATTCCGTCTTTGAACATTCACGGGCTACTTCCCTCCAATTGACCGATCATTTCCTCGTCGGCCTCGCCGTTTTTGACGGCAAGGCCCTGCAGTACGCCCACCAGCATCATGCACACCATCATCGAACTGCCGCCGTAGCTTACAAAAGGAAGCGTGATACCGGTGAGCGGTATGAGCTTGATCACGCCGCCGATAATGATGAAGCTTTGCAGCGTGATCATGGCCGTACAGCCGAATGCCAGCAGCGTATCGAACCTCGTCTTGCAATTGAGCGCAATCAGCGCGCCGCGCACGATGAAGATCACGTAGAACGCGATCATGGCCACGCCGAATATGATCCCGAATTCTTCGCAAATCACGGCAAAAATAAAATCCGTATGGTAGGCGGGAATCTTGTTGGGTATGCCCAGGCCCAGCCCCGACCCCAGCAGTCCGCCGCTCGCTATGGCCATCAGCCCCTGCACGATCTGATACCCCTGCGACTCGTACGCGGCCCACGGATTCTGCCATATGGCAATCCGCACGCGCACATGGTCAAACAGCTGGTAGCTGGCGTAGGCCCCGCCGCCCAGTCCCAGCAGGCTGATGCCGAGCAGGGAAAGCTTGTTGGTCCCGACGTAAAGCAGTATCAAAAACGTGCCGGCGTATAAAAGCGCGGCTCCCAGATCGCGCTGCAGCACCAGCAGCCCCAGCATCGCCCCCACCACCCCGAAGCACATCAGCATGCGCCTTTTCTGCAGCGGCTGCGCGAATACCGCCGCGAGCACGGCGACAAACACAAGCTTGACAAATTCGGAGGGCTGGAACGTAGACCCCAGTATGGAAAACCAGTTCGATGCCCCGCCGGTTCTCCTGCCCAGGAATGCCGCCGCAGCCAGAAGAAGGATGCCGCCGCCTGAGAGGAGGTATGTCACCTTGCGCTTATCCCATATATTGAGCTTCCATATCCCCAAAAGAGCAACCACCATCGCGCCCATGCCTATCACAAGCCAACCCGCCTGCTTGTATGCGATCTCGGGATTCAGCCTGTATTGCACGATCATACCGATCGCGGCCAGCATGTTGGCTATGATGAGTATATAGCGGTCTATGTTCGGGAAAAAACGGTTCAGCAGGGTGTATTGCACGATGAATATCCCCACCATCAAAGTCCCGAACAGGATAGCCCCCAAATCGACAGGCTGCGTGCGCAATGCCAGCAGCACAAACGCCGAAAGCTCAAATATCACGATAAAGACCAGCAACGCGGCGGCGCTCGGCCTTCTTATCCTCCCCATGCAAGCAACCTACCTTTCCAAATTAATGCGAAACACGGTCTCCCCCGCGCGGATCCCGTCGCCGTCCTTAAGCTGCGCCTGTTTATTTATGCGCTCGCCGTTTAGAAAAACGCCCCCGCCCGACGACAAATCGACGAGCATGAGTTTCTTGCCGCGCAGAACGACCATCCCGTGGGAAGCCTCCAGCGTTGCGGAAGCGATGGGGATTTCGCAGCGTTTGGAACGGCCGAATACATTCTCTTTGCGGATACCAAAGCGCCGGCCCTGCATCTCAGTGACATCGCTTTCTTCGATGTCTATATATCCGTAAAAGTGCTTATCGATTTCTTTTTTTATCTGCCTGTGCGTCCTGTATTCATCAAGGGCGTTCTCAACGATCCGCCATAAAATATAAAGAATAATGATGATGAACCAATACTGCATGATCATGGCCAGTACTTCATAAGCCGAAGCTTCCAAAAACACCCACCTCCAAAGCATGCTTATTGTTACTATACCATAAACGCGCGTATTCTTACATCTTTCAAAACGTGCGGCACAGGCCGGATGTTCCATGATTTACGCAGGTATATGTTGGTTTCTGTCGGATTCCTGCGATAGCAGCGGGGGGGCGAATACGCCAAAAACAAATCAAAACCCGTTCAACAGCTCCCAAAGGAACCGCCGCCGGATATGCGCGCAGTGCTCTTTGTTTATATCGTTCAGTGAATAATCAGCCTGCGGATGCGGTCGATGTAGAAGTGCACGACCCGCGTATACAGCCAGTCATAGACGATAAAGACCAGCTGCGCCGGGATGATGAGCCAATACAACGGGAACCCGAGATTGAGGTTCGGAAACAGCAGGGGCATTGCAATGAAATAGGTAAGCGCCAATGCGGCGTTGAAATACAGCAGCTTGACGGCCCAGCAAAGGATTTTGTCCTGAATCCTCTCGAGATACTCTTTCGCGATGCCGAAATGCCCGAAAAAAAACACATAGGGCAGGATCAAGGACTTATCCTGTACGATCAGTACGCCGAGCAGCGCAGTCCCGGCGAACGCGAAAAGCGCAAGCGCCGTTTCGCGCTCGACCATCAGCCCGGCAACAAACACCGAGCTTAAAAACAGGAAGCCGAGCTTTCCGGCGGGTATAATGCCCGCCAGATATATGCACACCAGAGTGAGTGATATCGTCATCGCGGACAGCGTAATGCGCTGCGTTCCGCGCAGTGTTTTTCCGCTCCCGAACATGCTCTACTCCTTTACTCCAAAGGTTCCCCGCTAGCAGCAGGGAATAAAATCGCCGCCCATGCACTCGCAGCAGCAGTCGGCGCACCAAAGCGTCCCGCAGATGTTGCACAAACCGGAAGTGTCCCCCTGCGCCGCCGTACGCTGGTACGTGCGGCCGTAGCCGAAACTCATGTTGTTGATGTTGTTCAGCCCCGCGCGGTATTCGACGTTGTTGGGTTCCATCTGCACAGCCCTTTGCATATGCTCGCGGGCCTGGTCGTACCAGCCTTTGCGAAGGCAAACGACGCCGTAGAGGTAGTTCCACTCGGCATTCCTGTTGCCCATAGCATTAAGCGCGCTTTCCGCGCCCTGTATGTCCCCGCGCACAATCATCTCCCTAATCTGCGCGAATTCCACAGTCCCCGTTCCATTCCTGTATGTATTCCCCTTGTCGCCCGGCCCGCCCTGCTGCTTGCTCATGAGCATATCGTATGCCTGGTTTATCTCTTTAAGCTTCTCCTGCGCAAGATCAGACAGCGGATTGTTTGCATATTGGTCGGGATGATATTTTTTTACCAGTTCGCGGTATGCCGTCCGGATTTCGTCCTGTGTTGCGTCCTCCGAAACCCCCAGTACCTTATACGGATTCATCTGACCGTTTCGATTCTCCTTTCAGTACGCGCTCGGTTCTGTCCATCAGTCCCAGATATATTATGTTATCCAAAAGTTCCTTGTATCGCCGGACATGGAGCAATTCATATCCCGCCGCACACTGTGACAGGGAAGTTTTCAGGTTGAACTCCACCGTCTCGAGCATATCGCGCCTGCAGGATGCCGCATCGCCCTTTGCGCCGTATTGGAGCCATATGGCATTGTAGGCGCCGCTTGCTACGTCCTTTTCAACATCATCGAGCGCATCGGTCAGATAGAGCCATTTGCCTAGGTTGTACGCCATCCAGGAAAGCGCGCGCGCATCGCGCGGGTCCGACTGCACCCCTGCAAAAAGGATCTGCATGAGCCGTGCAAAAACGTCCGCCACCATATCCATCTGCGCGCATTTTGCATGTTCCAGGCCGGCAAGCTCTTTCATGTGCGCTTCCACAGCGCTGCTCAACTCCGGCCGCGCACGCTGCGCGCGCCGATAGGCCCGTGCCAGCAACACGCGCCCTGCCGCCGCTTTTTTGCTCCGCTCATCCCGCCAGTCGTCGCGCAACTTGTTAAAAGCCAAAATGACATTGGCGTCGGCCGCAAACTCGAGGGCGGCGTTTAAACCGGCAACCGGTTTTTTCTTGAAGGGATTCACGATACAGCGCTCGTTATTTACCTCGGCGCCGCTTTCGCAAAGCGCGGTATCATAGCTCAGAAATCCGCGGGCGATAGCCCCGTAACGCCTTGAAATAGCTTTGCATTGTCCGCAATAAAAGGCTTTATAAAGCGTCATATCCCTTAAGCGCAGTTCAGGCCGCAGAGGCTGTACATAACCGAACATTCTTTTATTTAGCCTGCCTTTTTTACTCTATAACATTGTATCATCGATACACGCAAACCGCTACCATCAATTTAAATCCCGCACCAATCCGGTCTCCTTTTCATAAAATACAACCAGTATATTACGCTTTGGAGGTCAAACCATTATGAATATGGATTATGAAGCATACCCTGCCGATGTATGCGGGCATGATGCTGCTTATAGCGAGCCGGCTATGAATAATGCCTGCAACATGAATGAGATGCAAGGCATGTACGATACGGACCCCTGCATGTGCCAATGCATGCAGGAGGAAGAGCTGTGCCCCGGCCTTCCGCTTGCACAGGCGTATGTTCGTCCGCAGACCTATTGCCGTACGTTTTCTCCGCAAGAGGCTTTAAAATGCGGCACGCTGTTCCCCGAATTGGTCTCACCCTATAAATAAGGAGGTCGCTTGATGATGCGTGACAAGCAATACAAAATGCTTAATGAAATCCGAGCCACTGAGTTTGCGTGTCTCGAACTCCAGCTCTTTTTGGATACCCATCCCTGCAATACACGCGCGCTGGCCGATTATAACGCCTGCTCCTGCCGTTTGCGCCAGATGATGGACCGCTATTGCTGTGAATACGGACCTTTACTCGGAAACGGGCTGCAGCCTGCGGGCCAGACCTGGGCCTGGGCGCAGTCGCCTTGGCCGTGGGAAATGTAAGAATAAGGAGGAAAACCCATGTGGATCTATGAAAAAAAGCTCCAGTTCCCGGTACACATCCGCAAACCTGATCTAAAAATGGCCAAAGCGCTTTTTGCCCAGTACGGAGGACCGGACAGCGAGCTGGCCGCAGGCGTCCGGTACCTTAACCAGCGCTATTCCATGCCTAACGACGTCTGCAAATCCATACTGACAGACATAGGCACCGAAGAATACGTACCGCATAATTATCCGTTACGCCGTTTAAAGAAATGAGTTTATATTATGCGTTCATTGTTGAATAAAAAAGCATTAAAATGGATAAGGGAACAATACCAATGCCATCGAACGGGGTCTTCATGCAGCTGTTTAATCTGATTGATATTAATATTTATGCTATGGCCATTCTGATTTATATACTGGTCAGCACATTAAACCGCGGCGGGCTCCGCCTTGTACACGACAGGCTTTTTATCTGGATGATACTCTCCGCCATTGCCATTCTGCTTTTTGATGCCGGTGCATGGGTTTTCAACACGCTGCCGGGCGAAGGCGCATGGTTAGGGAACGCCATATGCAATATCATGTTGTTCGCGCTCTCGCCCGTACCCGTAGCGCTTTGGTACCTGTATTCCGATTATCAGATTTTCCAGGACGAAAAGCGCATTAAAAACAGTTTTGTGATTATCGGCATACTCTTGATAACCAATATCGTACTCTCCATACTGAGTCCGTTTTTGAACCTGTATTTTACCATAAACGAAGGCAATGCTTTCCAAAGAGGACCTATTGGTTTTTACCTTTTGTTCATCCTCCTGACCCTCGGTTTCCTGTTGTTTGTTTCTATAAAAATAATCATTTACAGGAAAAGGATAGAAAAACATAACTTTGCCGCCATGCTTCTTTTCGCTCTGCCGCCCTTTATCGGCTCCCTGCTGCAGATATTGTTTTATGGCATCAGCTTCCTCTGGAGCTGTGCGGCTCTCTCCTTACTATTTGTTTTTATCAGCATCCAAAATCATCGTTTGAATTCGGACCCTTTAACCGGGGCATATAACCGGCGCCAGCTTGATTTGTTTATCCGAAGCAGAATCCGGCAGAGTGATAACGCCCGTTTCGCAGGAATGATGCTTGACTTAAACGGCTTTAAACAAATAAACGATTCATTCGGACATGCCGAAGGTGACTGCGCGCTGGAGGATACAGTGCATATCCTCCGCCAATGCCTGCGTGCGCAGGACAGGATATTCCGCTATGGCGGAGACGAATTCGTTGTGATTATGGAAATAAGCGCCGGCGATGTATTGGCATCCATAGTTCAAAGGGTGTATGCGGGGTTTAAACAGTATAATGCGTCCTCCGGCAAGCCTTATAAGCTGGAGCCGAGCATCGGCTATATGCAATATGATAAGCGCTCAGATATGAACCCGGATGAATTTATCGATATGCTTGATGCATCGATGTACAGGGAAAAAAACGCTATAAAGGCATTGATACCGGAACACGCAGACAAAAAGAGCTGATATGGTTAAACCACAGCTCTTTCATTTAATCCTTATTTCAGACATCGGGGACTTTTTTATAGGCGGCACGCGTAGTACCAGCTAAAACGGAAAAAAAGGATAGTTTTGCTGCCCTGGTCCCAGGTAATTCTTCTTACCCTTCCATTCGTCGTCTTCCGTGTTTTCCTGCGTCCTTTTACGGCTTTTAAGACCCTGCGCGTGCTCCTTTCCTCCCCTGATCAATGCAATGCGTTTTTTTATATCCGTTTTGTTTTCCATCGTATCCGTTTTCCTTTGCAATGGTTTCATTGTTCAGTATCGCCTGAAACCACCGCCTTTATGCCGGCCGGTGAGATTCAGGGATAACCGAAATGCATGCGCCATACTTTTGATTCTCTTATGATATGAAATCCAACTGGCTATTGTCCGCGGAAAAGCCTATGCAGCATGAATCCATTGTTGCGAAGAAGAATCGTTTGGGCTGCCTTTGGAAAAGCTAATTATGGTGATGGAGATGGAAGTACGGGAAAACATTATGGTTCCCCTTGGTTACGGCAAGTTCGTCCGTTCCGATAAAATCGTAAGCCTGGAACCGATTGAGGATAACCGCGGACCCGGGAGGCGTACGACAGTATATATCGAAAACATCAGGCAGCCCCTCATCGCATCGAGGACGGAAACCTCCATACTCGCCAATATGGTGGAAGTTCCGAGAGAGGAACTGGAAGCCGCCGCAGCCCTGGAGCTTTTAAAGGACATCCACGACGACATACTGCAAATCGGGCCAATGCTCAGAAAGAGCATAAAAAAAGAAGCGGATTTCGACATTGACAGAATCGAGAAAAGGATAACCGAAATATTAAGGCATGAAATAGAATCCGGCCAATGACCAAAAAGCACGCGCTCAGCAGCATGCAAGCTGTTGAGCGCCTAAATGTCTTATTGCGGACACGGATGCTTTTCCAAAAGGGCTTGTGTTACAAATGCTTTCTGTGTATCCGGTTTTTGTTACCGCCACGTATTGGTTTTGTTCTTTTGGGCCAATATTGCATTAACGCGAACCATTGCACTCCCCAACGAACCCGAATAGCTGTTATAATCATTGGGTGCGTTGACGCCTATGGGGTTGGCAACTTCGCCAACCGTCAACTCATTTCGCGCTTGCTTTTTACTGCTGGCAACCACTGGTTTTTCCTCCTTTGCAGTTATTCATTATGCTAATAATTTGCCCATATAACCGGAATTTACGTTAGAAATTATTATCAGCTCCGGTTTTGCGCACACGCAATGCGATAAAGCTTGACATTTCAAGCATCACATGGTACGATGCGTGAGTATTCTAAATGTACCGATGAACTCACATGTTTTTGTAAGTCATTCTTCATTAATGGTTTACAAATGCATGTGAGTTTTTTTACGGGGTACAATATTTTCAGGAGGTGCCCAAAATGAATTATGGCACGGTTAAGTGGTTCAACGCAGACAAAGGATTCGGATTTATCTCCAACGACGACGGCGGCGAGGATGTTTTTGTGCATTACTCAGCAATCGTAACGCAGGGATACAAATCTCTTTCTGAAGGACAGAAAGTATCCTTTGACACTGAAACAGACCCGAAAAACAGCTCTAAGCTCAGAGCTGCAAATGTCCGCTTAGCTTAATAATCGGGCTGGAAAAGGCCGCCTCTGTTAAACACGGGGCGGCCTTTTTATTTAAATACATGCATGCGAAATCTATTGCGTATGAAACCGGTTTTTTTTGCAGAAACTGTATGTATCAATATATTTGGAGGAATTGATTTATGGATGCACCAGGAAAAGGCATACTGAAAGTAGCCAGTATTCTATTTATCATTTTTGGCGCAATAGCTACGTTCCTGTACGTGCTCGGATTCTTTGCTTCCGCAGCCCTGACGACGTTCATCGGCGAGTTTTCAACAGTGGCGGCATTAGCTGCCGGCGGCGTTTTAATGATCGGAATCATCCTGCATCTTATCGTGAGCGTTCTCGAGCTTATTATTGGCTTTGTCGGTCTGAGGAAAAGCGGAGATCCTTCGGATGCGAATTTTTTTATTACCGTAGGGTTTATATTAGGCGGATTGGCTCTTATTGGTATGCTCCTGAATTTCCGTATATCGGGATTAATCGGTTTCGTACTGCCCATCATGTATATCCTGGGCGGTTATATGAATAAAAAAGAAACGGTATAAAATGTAAAAATTCAAGGTATAACGTAACAAGAGGCTTATTTTTGCGTATTGAATTGTTTATGCATTACTCTCTCATGCATTATGCCGGAAACGGGCGCGGACTTGCTCATATGTATTTGACAATTATTACCAATTTGATATGATGTATCTGGTTTGTTGCATCTTGCATTGGTCGTGTCTTGTACACGGCCTTTGCTCTTTTAGAGCGCCTAGCGCTTACGGGTCAGCACACCCGTACGGGCGGGATTCAGGCGGCTCTAAAATTTGCCGGCAGTTGATGCAGCCCGCGGCAGCGCTTTGTACCATTTCCCATATGAGCCGCAGCTGCCCGGGCGTTTTATCCGCGTAAGCATTACCGGCAATGTGAACGACCGATCCGTCCTCATAGGCGTATGTCCCGACAATATTTGCCTTTTCCACCGCAGACACCCCAAAAACAGTGTATGCCCGCTGTTTGTCCATTTTTCCGATTTATTCATTATTTCTAATGAAAGATTGCTTTTGGAACCCTTATGCAGAGCGGCTTTGACGTTTATATGCGTTTGGTTTTGCTGTCCTTGAATTTATGGACAACGCGCATCGTTTTTGGTATCCTGTTTTTAGAATTGCACGCCAAAAATCCGGCCATCCACGGCCAGAATAATTAAGAAACGAGTGATTGTTATCCCGAAAGCGATACTCTTTGACCTGGATGATACATTGATTTCCTTGAGCGGCGCTGCGCAAAAGGCGTTTGAACATGTTTGCAGGTCGTTTCTTCAGGAGCGGCAGATGCCCTTTGATTACAACGCATTGATCAAATCCGTTAAAGAAGTAATGGATTGGTTTTGGGGCGATCCTGAGAGGCACAGGACAGGAAGGCTGGACCTGGACAATACCAGAAGGAAGATTTTTCTGCAGGCTTTTTCGTCATTGAACTGCAACGACGCCGCCGAGGCGCATGGTTTGGCCGATGCCTACGGCAAATGCCAGGAAGACATGACCTGCCTGTTCCCGAATACCGTCGCAACACTTGAGGCTTTGCAAAAAGCCGGTATGAAAATGGGGTTGATCACAAACGGCTCTGTCCGCAAACAAAGGGCAAAGATCGAACGGTTTTCCCTTGAGAAGTATTTTGCGTTTTGTCTGATTGAAGAAGAGGCGGGGTTTGGGAAGCCGGACCTGCGGGTGTATGAAAAGGCGCTGGAATTGCTGAACATGGACGCGTCCGACGTATGGATGGTGGGCGATAACCTCATCTGGGATATTGAAGCGCCCCAGAAGCTCGGCATATACGCCGTATGGGTAGACATGGGAAATAGAACATACTTTACAGCGCCGGACGTTGTCCCCGACAAGACGATCAAGGATATTTCCGAATTGCTCCATCTGATACCCGAATATTGAAAAGAATGTTTCATACGTGTGATTCATAATTACTATTTTAGCCGGGAAGGAACTTATTATCTCCTGTTACGCCTCATGGAAACAATGGCAAACTCTCATATAAATAAAGGAGTGTATCCGTATGAAAAAAGCCTGGGGTATATGTTTGTCTCTGGTGTTACTCTTTTTATTGACAGCTTGCGGAACCAAATCGCCTTTTGCGTCGCAGGGCGTATTCGAAACGGGCACCCCCGTCGCAGCCACAACCATGCCGACGCCTGCGCCTACTCCGGTTTTGCAGACAAGCACGCCCGTTGTATCCACGCCCTCTCCTATAGCGAAAGCCTATGAGATCAAAACCGATGATTTCAGCTATCAAAAAAACAACTGCGATTTCAAGGCATCGTATCCGCAGCTTGTGAGCAGCGCACTCCCCAATCTTGCTGACATCAATGCAAGAATCAAGGACAGCGCCCTTGAAACCATCAACGCATCGTACGGCTTAGACGACGGTTCGACAACAACCATAGAAACGACAGGCACGGTCACCTACAGCGACCCGGATTTTATCAGCATCACTTTCAATGAGTATTATAATAATTCTCTTGCCGCGCACCCCTGGAACGGATTCCGCACGCTTAACATCAACCTCAAAGACGGCTCCACTGTTACATTAAAAGATATGATCAAGCAAAGCAAGGCCCTGTACCAGGCGTTGCTCAATGCGGCAAATGAACAGCTCAGCGATTATCTGGCCGATGAAATCACGCTGGACATCATTAAGGACGGGTTTTATTCGGATACCATCTACTTTACGCCGGACAGGGTGGGCTTCAGCCTCGAAGTATTCCACGTGATGGGCGATCATTTGGAATTGACGCTCCCTTATGATAAAGTAAAGCCCTTTATAACCGGCAATAAACTTTGGAATAAATTTATTTAGGCTTAATGAAGTCAATTTAACAAATGGGAGCTATCACGGCAAAAGGGCCAGGAACGGTTCACGTACCTGGCTTTTTCCCGTTAATGAACAACTGCTTTGTTGCACAACACCGGAAGCGTATTTGTACAAATGCCAAAAACCGTCTTTATTCCGTAAAGATACGCATTTTATCGGGCATTTCCCCCTATCTTTCATGCAGGTCGGCTCAGTACATGAAGATTAATAGTATTGTTTCACTTGTTCCGGCACCGGCAAATATAATGAACTGGGCTTTCATGATGCCTTTGCCCAATAACCAAAGGAGATTGAATATGGGAAACAGTATTCGTATTGATAAAAACGGGGTAGCAATCGACAATGACACGGATAACGGCGCCGAGAACCTGCATGACGTCCCGGACAGGCAGAGTCCGCATGTCCGGCGTCCCTGGCCCCCAATGAATCAGGAACAGGATCAGGATTCCCAGCAAGACCAGGATCAGGCACAGGTTGTCCGCCAGGATCAGGAGCCCTGGCCCTGGGAGGGCCAGGATTCCCGGCCGCGGGAGCTGGCTGCCTTGCGGGAACAGCATCCCACCGAAGAGTTGGATTCCCTGGAAGCTGAGGAAGACTCCGAAGACGAGGGTTTCGGTGAGGACCATGCGGACTCCGAAGACGAGCATTTGCGCCAAGACGAATGATTCATCCGCGATATTGTAAGGGGACTGATCGACCAGTCCCCTTTATGTGTCTTAATTATATTCAATATTTAAGAATCCATTCATATTGCATTTCCAATTTTCCCTGAATATCCTCCGGCTAAAAAAATACTATTTACGTATGATGGAAAAGACAAAACAATACTGCATTTATCTCAGAAAATCGAGAGCCGACGCCGAAGCGGAGGCGCGCGGCGAAGGAGAAACGCTCGCGCGCCACGAGGCCGCCCTGCTCAGCCACGCAGGGCGCATGGGCCTGCCCGTTACAGCCATTCGGCGCGAGATTGTATCGGGTGAAACGATCTGCGCGCGGCCTGTCATGCAGCAGCTGCTCTCCGAGGTGGAAAGCGGCCTGTGGGACGGCGTGCTCGTGATGGAGGTTGAGCGCCTCGCGCGCGGCGATACCATTGACCAGGGCATCATCGCGCGTGCGTTCATGCTCTCGCATACGAAGATCATCACGCCCGCCAAAACATACGATCCTGACAACGAGTACGATGAAGAATATTTCGAGTTCGGGCTGTTCATGAGCCGCCGTGAGTATAAGATGATTAACCGGCGGCTCCAGCGCGGACGAGAAGCCTCGGCCATGGAAGGCAAGTATATCGGCAGCGTCCCGCCGTTTGGGTATAAACGCGTGAAGCTGGAGAACCAAAAAGGCTACTCCCTTGTGCCCGACCCTGACACTGCGCCGGTCGTTAAGCTCATCTTCGACCTGTACACGAAAGGCGAGGCTTCGCCCGGCGGAAACGCCGGGCGCTTGGGCGTCGCCAGGCTTGCGCGCAGGCTGAATGCGCTGGGCGTAAAACCGCAGCGGGCCCCGTCCTGGACAACGTCCATTCTGCAGCCGATCCTGCGCAATCCGGTATACGCCGGCAAGATACGCTACCGGGGGCGGCCCGCGGTCAAAGCCGTCCGCGAAGGCAGTATGACGGTCATGCGGCCGCGGATGCATGACGGCTGCGCCATCGTTGACGGCCTCCATCCGCCGCTCGTCAATACGGATACCTGGAACAGGGCGCAGGAGTATCTCTATGCCGGCCATCCGAGGGGAACGAAAAGCGAAGTCCTTAAAAACCCTCTTGCCGGTCTCGTGTTTTGCGGGGTCTGCGGCAGGCGGATGGTCCGCAAGCCGCTTTCGCATGGAGCAGCGGATACGCTGCTGTGCCCGGCTGCCGGTTGCCCCAACGTCAGCTCCGGCCTGCACATGGTAGAAGCGCGCGTGCTGCAATCCCTGAAAACGTGGCTGAAGGAATACAAGCCGGACATTAAAAATGCGCATGCGGCCGATTATGCCAGAATGGAAGCAGCGGTACAGGATACGTTGAAGAGGCTCGAAGAAGCCGCTGCAAAACTGGCGGTTCAAACCGATACCCTGCATGACCTTCTTGAGCAGGGCGTTTACGCAAAAGAAGTTTTTCTCGAGCGCCGGAAAGCTTTGGCCCAAAAAACAGCGGAATTGAAACAGGCCAAGGAGAACGCAAAACGTGAATTGCAGGCTGTGCAGACGCGGAAAACCGGACCTGATACTATTATCCCGCAAATAAACAATATATTGGACGCATATGCGTATGCGCCATCCGTAAAGGAAAAAAACGATCTGCTTAGAAGCGTGATTGATAGGATTGATTATATCAAGACCGTCCGCGGCGGCAACGGGCGGATCCGTGACCAAAAGTACGCATTTGGGCTTACGCTCTATCCTAAACTTCCGAAATTCCCCGTATGGTAGGTATTGCTGACAATATTGCGGTACCGAAGAATTGGGACATTGGGAAATGATCGGAACGATGATTTACCAGTGCATGCGCGGTGCGACGATAGCCGGCATTCGCGCCGCAGGGATGGAAGGGTTTTATACCATGCACGACTGCGGCATCTTCCCCTGCGATCCCAACGGCGTGCCCTTTACCAGCGCTTACATCGCTTGTACGGGCGATCCTGTCGCCGACCTGACCGAAGACATGGCCGCCGAACAGAAAGCCCGTGCAACGTACGAACATCTTATCCGCCTCACCGACGACCCGGATGTGCGCATACCGCTCACATTCCTGCGCGAGCGCGAGGTCGTCCATTTCCAGAGGTTCGGCGAGGCTCTGAATATTCTCCAGGGAAGCATGATGAGCAAGAAAAAAGCCGGTTTCCCTTCAAACCGCATGAATTATTGAAAAAGATTTCAAACATAAGACCACCACCGTTTGGTGGCGGTCTTATGTTTTGGGATTATTGCCGTTGTTCTACGCCGTTATCCGGCAACGGTCATATATCTGCTTCATCTTTGCCATTGCCGTGTTGCGCGTCGCCTTCAGCGCGTCGGCCTCCCGGGGAGACGGCATTTCCTGTTTATAATAGGTGACCACATCACTCCAGGGATACCCTTCGATATAGAATTTCTGCACCACCAAAAGCTCCCGCTGGGTGAGGGCGCACAGCATCGCCTCAACCCGCCGTATGGAATAGTTCAGCTTTATAAGCTTGCGCTCCAGGCATTTGATTTCCGCGGCGAGCGCATCATAGCCGCCCGCAGCCTGCTCCACGGCGCACCGCTCCACGCGCGAGTTTCTGGCCGTCCCCTTGGAAACTGCATGCCCTGTCCCGCCCAGTGAACCGGATTCGATTCCTTCATCACGGAAAGCCGCATCGTCCTGCAGTTCCCGCAGCATAGCCAGCTCGTTTTCAATATAGGCGGCCATGCCTTTCAGTTCACGGTAACGTCTCAGCTCCTGTTCGCAATCCATATGCATCCTCCTTTACGGCTACTCAAAACATTGGTCGTACACATAATTCCATTGTCCGTCATGCAGCGCTTCCACGCGGCAATGCGCAAATCTCCCGTATTGCCGTATCACCACCGCGCGGAGGGGTACTGTGCAGCCGTCGTTCCCGCCGTCAAAATGCATGAGCACCTCCCCGCGCCTGTACGTCCGCGTCTTTCTCCCGGGCAGGGGCAATACGCGCACGGCTTTAGCAAACGGCGAAACCGCGCCCATGCTCCGCACCGCTTTGTTCACGGTCTCCCGCGAAATACCCAGCTCCCTGGCAATTGCCCTGTTGGATAATCCCAGTCCATTCAGGCGCTGAATGCTTGCGGCCTTATCATCCATTGTGCCGCCCCCCTTCCCGTATAATCCGGTATGCTTCAAACACACGTTGGATTGACGGCAGGCCGGAAGGCGAACGGAAACAAAGCCAAAGCATCCCCTGCAATTGACCTCCTGCTATTTCCCAAATTACTCTATATACGCTATGAGAATTTTGCTGCCCGGCCTGCCTTTTTGCCCTCGTTTGCTCACTTTATAGCATATCCAAATACTGGCAAACAACAGGTTTTTAAAAATGCAACGGTTTCTCCCGTAAATCCCTTGTGAACCCCGCTCCCCTGCGGTTTCCGGTCCCATAACAAAAAAGCCGCAGGACGCCGTCCTGTCCCGCGGCTCTTGTCATAATGGTTCCTATGATTTCGGAATAAGGCCGATTTTTTTCTGCACCTTTTGCAGCGTTTTTGCGGCAACGCGCGCGGCACGCTCCGCGTTGGCCTGCATTACGCTTTCAAGATACGTTTTGTCCGCAGTAAGCCGCGCATACTCGCTCTGTATCGGCCGGAGTATCCCGATTACCGCCTCGGCGACGGCCTCTTTGAGTTCCTTGTAGCCTTTCCCCTCAAACTGCGTTTCCATATCCGCAATAGATGAACCTGTCGCGGCGCAGTAGATGTTCATGAGATTGGATACGCCGGGCTTGTCCGCGCTGAAACGCACGCTGCCCTCGGAATCGGTGACCGCGCGCCTGAACTTTTTCACAATAACCTCAGCCGGATCGGTCAGCGATATGAACGCGTTCGGGTTTTCGTCCGACTTGGACATTTTGCTCTCCGGTTCCTGCAGGCTCATAATGCGCGCGCCTGCCTTGGGGATATAAGGCTTCGGCACCGTGAACACATTGCCGTACGCCGCATTGAATCGCAGCGCGATATCGCGCGTTATTTCCAGGTGCTGCTTCTGGTCGGCGCCCACCGGCACGAGATCGGCCTGATAGAGCAGGATGTCCGCGGCCATCAGCACGGGATAAGCAAACAGCCCCACATTGATGTTTTCGCTGTGTTTCTGGCTTTTCTCCTTGAACTGCGTCATGCGCCCCAGCTCGCCCATGTACGTATAACAGTTCAGTATCCAGGCCAATTCACAATGTGCCGAAACATGGGACTGTACATATATCGTATTCAGCTCAGGGTCCAGCCCGCAGGCCAGCAGCATGGCCACCGACTCGAGCGTGCGCTGCCGGAATGCTTTCGGGTCCTGGCGCACGGTCATCGCGTGGAGGTCCACAGCGCAGTAATAGCATCTGTATTCATGCTGCAGGCGCGTCCAGTTCACGATCGCGCCCAGATAGTTCCCCAGCGTGAACACGCCCGAAGGCTGAATGCCGCTGAATATCACCTTTTGCTTTTCGCTTTGCTGTTGATCCACCATCGTTTCATCCTTTCGACTGCATTTGCGCCCAGGCCAGCATCCGCGCCTCAATCGCTCCGGCATCCAGCACTTCCTTAAACCGGATCGGCATGTCCTGCAGCTTTAATATGGCATCGGGCACCTTCATGCCGCTGATGCCGCCCAGACGTGCGGCAAGCTCAAATTCATCGGCGTCCGCTTGCACATCCCCCAGCGCGCTTAGAACATCCGCGCTGAACTTGAACGGACTGGCGGTGGACACCAGCACGGACGGCGCAAAGTCCTTTGCAGAATCCATGTAATCGTCCAGCACCCGCTTTGCCACCGCCGTATGCGGGTCCATCAGGTATCCCCGCGATTCAAAAACGTTGCGTATGGTCTCTTTTGTCTGCGCATCGTCGCAGCATCCGGCCGCAAACAGGGCGGACGCCTCTTCCATGTACTCCTGCGCCACCTGATATGCGCCCTTTGAACGCAGCGTAGCCATCCAGTCGCGTACGCGCGCTCCGTCGCGGTGCGCGATTTCGAAAAGCAGCCGTTCGAGGTTGCTCGATATGAGGATATCCATCGAGGGCGATATGGTCTTATAAAACGGGCGCGTGGCATCGTACCCGCCGGATGTGAAGAAATCGGTCAGCACATTGTTGGCGTTAGACGCGCAGATGAGTTTATTCACGGGCAGTCCCATCCGCTTTGCATAGTAGCCGGCCAATATGTTGCCAAAGTTGCCGGTGGGCACCACAAAGTTGACGGGGCCGCCGGTGGATACCGCCCGGTCCCGCACCAGGCACGCATACGCCCAGAAATAGTATACGATCTGCGGCAGGAGCCTGCCCCAGTTGATGGAATTCGCGGAAGAAAGCCTGAAACCGCGCCCTGCCAGCTCTTCTGCATAGCCCGCATTGCCGAATACGCGCTTTATGGCCGTCTGCGTGTCGTCGAAGTTCCCGCGTACTGCCCCTACGAATACATTGTCCCCTACGTGCGTGACCATCTGCAGTTCCTGCGCCCTGGAAACGCCGTTGTGGGGATAGAATACCGCGATGCTGATACCCTCCACCCCGGCAAATCCCTCGAGCGCCGCTTTCCCGGTGTCGCCCGACGTCGCAACCAGGATGAGGATACGGGCCTGTTCCCCGATCTTCCGGCGCGACGCACTCATCAAATGCGGCAGCATCTGCAGCGCCATATCCTTGAAAGCAAGCGTCGGGCCGTGCCACAGTTCGAGCACGTACTGGCCGTCCTGCAAACGCATGACGGGCGCCTTGTCCGCATGTTCAAACCCTGCGTCATAGGCGTTTGCCGCGATGTCCTGAACCTCTTCTTCGGAGAATTCATCCAGATATGGCGCGGCGATATAAGCGGCAAGCGCCGTGTACCCCTTCTTTGCCGTCTCCAGTACCGCCTCGAGGTCCATTTGCGGGAATTCCTCCGGCACAAATAAGCCACCATCGGGCGCAATGCCCTGTATGATGGCTTGGCTGGCTTTTACGCTGACTATAGTGTCTCGTGAGCTGATATAATCCATACATCCTCCAATTAGTCCATCAAATACGCTTTCATATCATCGGGAACATCGTTAGGATCGCCTTTGATGCTGATGATCACGTTCAGGTCGCTGGTGAGCTTATCCAGGCGCTTGAAAAAGTCGCCGAAGCTGTCAAGCTGTTCGCTGTTCACGATTTTCAAAAAGCCGTCTATGTACAATGTCTCCAAGTCATAGTCATTTGCCATCAAGCCTGCGACGAAACCTAAAAACATGGGGGCGCTGTCAATATTATATTCGGAAGCATCGATAAAGCGGACAGGACGTTTGATTTCAAACATGTACCGGTTATCATCGTCGATAAACACGGAATTCCCTTTGTTATCTCTGGATGTTTCATTGGCCATTTGAATAATCCGTTTGGTCTTGCCTACGCCTTTTTTTCCCATAAGAATCTTAAGCATGGTCATTCCTCCCCCAATTTATCATCATTAATACGCGTGATATCCCTGCCCGGAAGATAGGTCTATTATAAACGATTTGTCTTTTTCTTTCCAGCGTCATAGGAACTTTTCGATGCGCCAGGGAATAAAAGGCATCCGTAACAAGGGTTTGCCTCCTGCGGATGCTGCTTAAACCGATGACAAACCCTTTGGATTTGTCATCGGTTTTCTATTCAGATCGGATTTAACGTGGGGGATTGCGATCCCCCCACACCCCTTAAGGGTTTTTTCAACAAACTATTACGGCTTGTTTGCCTGCTTGTTCTTATGGTGGCAAAGCATGATATACGCGTCAACATCCGTGTTCCGCACCATTTCCTCAAGCTCAAGGTCGCCCATCGCCGTATTCCGGCCGTTTTCATATTCGGCGTCGACCAGCTTTTTGATCTTCACAACCATATCCGATTTCTTATCCACCGCGTTCTCGCCCTTGAGGTTGAAATATCCGTTCATCCAGTGCGCTATGCCGGCCAGCCCTGAATGCGAGTCCACCGCCACCGAAACCGGACGGTTCAGAATCGCTGCAGTGTCAAAAATGTTATAGATCTCTTCGTCTTTGAGCAGTCCGTCGGCATGGATACCCGCCCGCGTCGTATTGAAGTTCCGGCCCACAAACGGCGTGCGCGGCGGGATTTCGTATCCGAGTTCATACTCAAAGAATTCCGCTATCTCGGTGATTACTGTGAAGTCCATGCCGTCGTTGGTACCGCGCAGGGAAGCATATTCAATGGCCATCGCCTCCAGCGGGCAGTTGCCCGTACGCTCGCCGATTCCCAGCAAGGCGCAGTTCACGGCCGAACTGCCGTACAGCCAGGCGGTCGCCGCGTTGGTCACCACCTTGTAAAAATCGTTGTGCCCATGCCACTCAAGGCACGCGCTGGGCACATCGGCAAGGCGCTTCAGGCCGTAGATGATGCCCTGTACGCTGCGCGGCAGCGATACGCCGGGATAGGTCACCCCATAGCCGAGCGTGTCGCAGGCGCGTATCTTTATCGGGATGCCGCTCTCTTTTGAGAGCTGCATCAGCGCCCGCGCAAAGGGTACCACAAAACCGTAGAAATCAGCGCGTGTGATATCCTCAAAATGGCAGCGGGGGCGGATTCCGGCATCAAGCGCACTCTTGACGATGCCGAGATATTTATCCATCGCCTCAGAGCGCTTGAGGTTCATTTTCTTGAATATGTGATAATCCGAACAGCTCACCAGGATACCGGTCTCTTTCAGACCCATCTCCTTTACAAGCTGAAAATCCTTTTCGTGCGCCCGAATCCAGCTCGTGATCTCGGGGAATTCAAATCCGTATTCCTGGCATTTGCGTACCGCTTCACGGTCCTTTTCGGAATAGATGAAAAATTCGCACTGGCGTATCAGGCCTTTGGGGCCGCCGAGCCTGTGCATCATCTCATAAAGCCGGGCTATCTGGCCGGCCGAAAAGGGAGAGCAGGACTGCTGCCCGTCGCGGAAAGTCGTATCCGTTATCCAGATGTCCTCCGGGCAGTCCATGGGTACGGAACGCTTATTGAACGCCGTTTTGGGCACCGACTGGTAATCGAAGAACTCCCGGAAAAGTTCGGGCTCCTCCACATCATGGAGTTCATATTCGTATACGTTTTCCTCAAGCAGGTTTGTTTTAGGATTGAATTCAATCATGTTATCCCCCTCAGCCCCCGGTATTCTGGTATGATTGTATACAGTGCGGATATATTTGTCAAACTGTGAAATGAAGTTTCACAATCAGGTAAGGCTTGCGCAGAACGCTTTGATGCGTTCCAGGCCTTTTTCGATATTCTCCATGGACGTTGCATAGGACATGCGCACATAATGATCCGCGCCAAAGCTGATGCCCGGTACAACGGCAACCTTCTGCGCCTCCAGCAGGAATGATGTAAAGTCCATAGAGCCGCTTATCGCTTGCCCTTCCCACTTCCTGCCAAGAACGCCGGACAGGTTCATCATCATATAGAAGGCGCCGCTCGGTAGCCTGCAGCTCAGGCCCTCGATCGCATTGATACGCTCGTACATGGTGCGCCTGCGCGCGTCAAACGCGCTGCGCATTTCCTCCACCCCTTTTTCCGGTCCGTTCAGCGCGGCAATCGTCGCATACTGGGCAATGGAATTCGGATTGGAGGTCGAATGGCTCTGATAGTTGCCCATCGCCTTCGCGATGTGCACCGGCGACAGCGCGTAACCGATACGCCAGCCTGTCATTGCGTATGTCTTGGAAGCGCCGCTTATTATAATGGTATTTTCCCGGTATTTATCCCCCAGCGTGGGTATGCATACCATCTCCTTGCCATCGTAGATCAGTTCTTCGTAAATATCGTCGGCAACGATGCACAGTCCGTGTTCCAGCGCGGCATCCAGGACCTTTTTCAGTTCTTCCCGTGCATACACGCTCCCCGTGGGGTTGGACGGGTTGTTCATGATCACGGCTTTTGTACGGGGAGTGACCGCTCCCAGCAGCGCATCAGCCGTCATTTTAAAGTCATTTTCCTCGGCGGTGTCCACAATAACCGGGACTCCGTCCGCCATTTTGACAAGCTCTGGATAGCTGAGCCAGTACGGGGCCGGGATGATCACCTCGTCTCCCGGGTTCAAGATAGCCTGAAAGACGTTGAACAGCGAATGCTTCGCGCCGTTGGAGACCACGACCTGCGCAGCTTCATACGCCAGACCGTATTTCCTTTTATACCTGTCGCAGATCGCCTGCTTGAGTTCCGGCGTACCCGAGGCGGGCGTATAGCGGGTCAATCCTTTATCGAGCGCTTCTTTTGCCGCATCCACGATCCATTGCGGCGTACCGAAATCGGGTTCTCCGGCGCCGAACCCTATGACATCGTGTCCCTGAGATTTCATAGCTTTTACCCTGGCAGTAATCTCCAGCGTCAGCGATCCCAGGATGCTTGAGCATCTTCTGGATACTTCCATTCTGACATGCCTCCCGAAAAATATTGCAGATTGCTGATCTTTGAAAGATATGCTTCTTGAACATTCATATCGCGTGCCTTTTCATCGTGACACTCCGTTATTGTAATATAAAAATGAATATTCCGCAAGATGCAATTGCATTTTTGTCTAAAATTTCTTTGCCGCTGAAAGATTGAAAGCAATATGCTCTTAATGCCCGCCTGTACTTGATTTTTCTACTTGTTAAGGATAAAATGATTTTAACTCTTTAGAAGGGAAATGTTGCATGAAATGGCAGATTACGTCTTGATGACCGATTCTACTGCGGATCTCCCGATAGCATACCGTAAAGAAAACAACATTATAGTTATTCCTTTGTCGTATATAATGAACGGAGTAGCCAAGCCCGATATCATGGGCGAGGCCGATGAATACCGTGCATTTTACGATCATTTGCGCCAGGGCAAGCTTTCGACAACTTCGCAGATCAATACGGATCAGTATATTGAGTTCATGACGCCGATACTGGAATCCGGCAAGGATATCCTGTATATCGCTTTTTCCAGCGGGCTTTCCGGATCATACGAATGCTCGCTGAGCGCCGCGGAGACTCTTCAGGAGAGCTTTCCTGACCGAAAGATACGGATCGTTGATTCGCTCGGGGCTTCCATGGGCGAGGGCCTGATCGTGATGTATGCTGCAAAAATGCGCGACGCGGGAGAAAGCATGGATGAAGTCGCCGACTGGGTCGAAGCAAACCGGTTGAACATGCACCACTGGTTTACCGTTGACGATCTCGGCCACCTCAAGCGCGGGGGCCGGCTTTCCAGCTCCAGCGCAATGATCGGCACTTTGCTCAGCATCAAGCCCGTTCTCTGCGTAAATGAAGAGGGAAAGCTCATTCCTGTTGAAAAAGCAAGGAGCCGCAAGAAAGCGATTAAAAAGCTATTTGAAAAAATGCAGGACAACGCCGGACAATGGGACCGCGGCATCGTCGGTATCAGCCACAGCGACTGTCTGGATGACGCAAGGGCTTTGCAGAAAATGGTAGAGAAAGAGTTCGGGTGTAAAGAGATCATCGTCTCCTGCATCGGTTCGGTAATCGGTTCCCACACGGGCGCCGGTACGCTTGCGCTTTTCTTTATGAGCGGTCGGCGCGTGTAATTATTGTAATTTAAGCCCAATCATAAACAAACCGGTTTTGTGATACCGGTTTGTTTAACAATTGCCCTCAGGCGTTTCCTTGGCTATCCATCCGCATGCGCACATTCAGCGCAACGTCCGGCCTGTTGCTCACCACCCCGTCCACCTTCAGCCGCATCAGTTCCTCCATCACCGCCTCATCATCCACGGTCCATGCATGCACGGCAACCCCTGCCTGACGACAGCCTTGTACCCATCCCGGTATTCGCGTCACGGCGTACAGCGGATGCAAAGCTTTTGCCCCCAGCTTTTTTGCATATTCCCACGCGTCAACGAGCGCGCTCACATGTAAAATCGCAATTGGCGCTTCCGGCCATACGCGTTTTAGCTGCACCAGCGCGTAATGATTGAACGAAGAAAAAAGCACGCGCTCCTGCATACCGCACGCGTGCACAATTTCGGACAGCATTTGTTCCATATCCGGGTACGGCACGCTCCCCGCCTTTATCTCTATATTCACCCATATGTCCAGACTCTTTGCCAGCAAGAGAACATCCTTTAACAGCGGGATGCGCTCAGTTCGGTATTCGGGCTTTAAAATGCCCGCATCCAGCGCCTTCAACTGCGTGAACGTATACTGATGCACATATCCGCTGCCGTTTGTTGTCCGCTCCAGCGTTTCGTCATGGATCACCACGATCTCCCCGTCGCCGCTCATGTGCACATCCAGCTCTATCGCATCGGCACCCATTTGAATAGCCGCTTCAAAGGAGACCATGGTATTTTCGGGATAATAGGCGGATGCCCCGCGGTGCGCGATGATCTGCGTCTGCATTTTTTCGCTTCCTCACGATTCTTAAAGATGGTTCCATTTCATTTTAGCATATTATCCCAATAATATCCCTCTGTTTCCCTCAGGTGTAAGTGCAATGACGCCCCCGCGATCATAGAATCCCCGAAACAGCCAAAGAGCGCATCGTGGATGCGCTCTTTTTAAAACGTGGCTCCTCAGGTAGGATTTGAACCTACGGCCCTCCGGTTAACAGCCGGATGCTCTACCGCTGAGCTACTGAGGAATATGGAATCCGGCGGC
>JBMOLJ010000106.1:0-3896 GCA_049324235.1 Bacillota bacterium | reverse complement strand
TAGACCCGGCGTTCTACACGAATACGGACCTGCACGTGCACATCCCCGAGGGCGCCATCCCCAAAGACGGGCCGTCGGCGGGCATCACCATGGCTACGGCGATCATATCGGCGCTCAGCAACCGCCCCGTGCGCAAGAACGTCGCGATGACGGGCGAGATCACATTGAGAGGCCGCGTCCTGCCCATCGGCGGTTTGAAGGAGAAGGCCCTGGCAGCGCACCGCGCCGGTATCAAGAAAGTGATCATCCCTGCCGAAAATTACAAGGACCTGGAGGAAATACCTGAGAACGTCCGCAAGGATATACGGTTCCTGCTGGCCAACGACCTGGACGACGTGCTCGAAAGCGCTTTGATATAGGGGATAAACATGGAGCCTTTTCGTATCAGACAAGCCGAATTCGTCACGAGCATGACCAGGCTTTCGGATTATCCGGCCGACCGTCTGCCCGAGGTTGCGGTTGCAGGGAAAAGCAACGTCGGAAAATCATCGCTGATCAATGCTCTGGCAAATAACCGCAAGCTTGCGCATATCAGTTCGCGGCCCGGGAAAACCCGGTTTGTGAATTTTTTCAGGATAAACGGAACGTTCTATTTGGTCGATTTACCGGGCTACGGCTTTTCACGCGTGTCCAAAACCACGAAGCAGGGCTGGGCGCAGCTGGTCGAAGGGTATCTGAAGACATCCGCGCAGCTCAGGCACATGTATCTGCTTGTGGATATACGCCATGATCCCACGTGCGACGATGTCCAGATGTGTGACTGGCTCAGGCATTACGGCGTTGGTTTCACGGTGGTTGCGACCAAGTGCGACAAAATCGCAAAATCCAAATGGAACCACCATACGAGAAACATTGCAAAAAAACTTGAGCTGAACGCGGATACCAGAATCATTCCCGTTTCCGTACCGGCGCGCATAGGATATGAGGAATTGACGCGGTCGATAGGTGAAGCCCTGGGAGCTGCCGTACAGCAGGGGTAAAAATGAGAAAAATTCTCCAGGGCGGACAAACGATGATTGCCCGGAGATAAATAAAATCGTTGGAGGTTGGCGATGGCGCTGATCAAGTGTCCGAGATGCGAATTGAATTACATCAGAGAAGGGGAAACCCTGTGCAACGTTTGCAGGCGGGAGCTGCGAAGAGAAGCGGATGTCGAAGTGCAGTTGGATACGTGTACCGAATGCAACGAGGCGCCTGTGGTTCCAGGTGAAGATCTGTGCATATTATGCCTGCGCGAGAAAAAGCGCCAGGAGAACCTTGAAAAGGTTCTGGACGATACGGTGGACGATGAAGACGATTCCGAACTGATCGAACAGAAACTTGAAGAAGTCGATATCGAAGAAATCGAAGAAGAAATACCGGCCGAGTTTGAAGGAGTCGACGAGAGTCTCGATGTCGATGCAGAAGAAGACTTTGAAGACGAGCCGTTTGCTTTGGACAATGAGCCCTTTGCGTTGGACGAGGAGCCCTATCCGCTGGATGAAGAAGATGACGAAGCATAGCGCGACGAAAAATATTGAGGTGCTGCGATGAATGTGTTTGCCATCGCCGACCTGCATCTGGCCGGGTCGATGGACAAAACGATGGATATGTTCGGCTGTCATTGGGAAGGGCATTGGAATAAGATACGGTCCGACTGGAAGGACAGGGTACTGGAAACCGATCTGGTGCTGCTGCCGGGGGACATCAGCTGGGCGATGCGGCTCGATGACGCCAGAGAAGACCTCATGGAAATCGCCGCGCTTCCGGGGACGAAGGTCATGATCAGAGGGAACCACGATTTTTGGTGGAGTTCCGTCACAAAACTCCGTTCCGTTCTTCTGCCGAACATGATCCCTCTTCAAAATCAGGCATACGGTTTGGGCGGGTACGTGGTCTGCGGTACGCGCGGATGGATCTGCCCGTCGGACGGCATCTTCCAGGCGGAGGACCGCAAGATATACGATCGCGAAGTGTCGCGCCTGGAGCTTTCCCTCAAAGCCGGCGCGAAACTGCAAAGAGATAACGGCGGCGCGCGCCTGATCGCGATGATGCATTTTCCGCCGTTTAACGAGCGGCAGGAGGAATCCGGATTCGTCCGCCTGTTCAAAGAGTACGGGGTGCAGAGGGTTGTCTACGGCCATTTGCACGGTAAGTCCCTCGCCGCCGCTTTCGAGGGGGAACTCGACGGCGTGGAGTATACGCTCGTTTCCTGCGACCACCTCGGATTCAAACTGAAAAGAATCTGCTGACACGATTCGGGACAGAGAGTCTTCTATGTATGGAAGGCTCTTTTTTTATGCTTAAAAACAACGCTATTTTTACGTTCCGGGAAAACCGTTTTGCACATTGCAAATTACTTTTTGAAAAAAAATAAAATTCTTGCAGGAATTTTTAAAACGGATGGAGAATTAATACATCGAAGTGGTTAAAAGTGGTGAGATGTGGGTTATATTACTACTGAGGTGAAGGCTTTGCTCATCGGCACGTTTCAACACAGCCTGGACGCAAAGGGCCGGCTGTTCATACCCGCGAAGCTGCGCGACGAACTGGGTGAGCGTTTCGTGATAACACGCGGAACGGGCGGATGCCTTTTTGGCTTTTCGTTCGACCAGTGGGAAGCGTTTTCCGAAAAACTGCGCGCGCTTCCGCTCGGAGACGCCAACGCGCAGCGCGTGGTACGCCTGCTGTCGGCCTGGGCGACCGATGTCGAACTGGACAAGCAGGGGCGGGTGCTGTTGAGCGCGAACCTGCGTGAATGCGCAGGCCTGGAAAAAGACGCGACGATCATCGGCGCGACCAACCGCATCGAGATATGGAGCAGGACTACCTGGGAGTCATACTACGCAAAAGAGGATATCGGTTACGACGAGGCGATGAGCCTGGTAGGCATATAAAGGAGATTCGGTTTGGAGTTTCACCACACATCCGTGCTGCTCGATGAGAGCATAGAGAACCTTTTATGCGGCCCGGGCAAAATAATGGCGGACTGCACGCTGGGCGGAGGCGGACATGCCCTGCATATACTGGAGCGAATCCTGCCCGGCGGGAAGCTCATCGGGCTGGACAAGGATAAAGAGGCGCTTATGTCGGCGTCGGCGCGCCTGAGTGCATTCGGCGGCGCGTTCTGTCCGGTGCACGCCGACTTCGTGGATATAAAGCCAGTGCTCGAAAAGGTTGGCATTGCGGCAATCGACGGATGCCTGCTGGACCTGGGCGTATCCTCCTACCAGCTGGACAACCCTGCACGCGGCTTCAGCTACCACGCCGACGCGCCGCTGGACATGCGCATGAACAGGGAACAGGAACGGACGGCGTACGACGTGGTCAACGGATACTCTCAAAAGGAGCTTGCGCGCGTCATCCGCGCATACGGCGAGGAAAGATTTGCCGCGCGCATCGCGGACCGTATCGTGAAGAAGAGGGAGCAAAAGCCCCTCAGCAGCACGCTTGAGCTCGCGGAAACGATAAAGGAGGCGATCCCGGCGCCTGCGCGCCGGACAGGCCCGCATCCGGCCAGGCGCACGTTCCAGGCGCTGCGCATCGAAGTGAACGGCGAGCTGGAGCATCTTGAAAAAGCGCTGGATGCGATAGCGGACGTATTGAGCCCCGGGGGCAGGCTGTGTGTCATCACCTTCCATTCGCTCGAGGACAGGGTGGTGAAAAACGCGTTTTCCGCCTGGGCTGACCCGTGCACCTGTCCCAGGGATTTCCCCGAATGCGTCTGCGGCAAAACGCCCAAAGGCCGTGTCGTCACCCGCCGCCCCATCGTTCCGGGTGAAACGGAGCTTGAACAGAATGCGCGCGCGCGCAGTGCGAAGCTGCGGGTATTCGAGAAATCCGGCTATTGACAAAGCATCCATGGGTGCGGGGGCCTCGTAATCCCCTCACCACTTTCAAATCCAATCTGACGACAT
>JBMOLJ010000105.1:0-33559 GCA_049324235.1 Bacillota bacterium | reverse complement strand
GTTTATGCGAGTATTCCGGTGTAAACAACGTTTCCGGGAGGGAGTTGTGACGGGTTGGATACCATGGCAATTATAATGGCGGCAGGCGAGGGCAAGCGCATGAAATCAAGCTTGCCCAAAGTGTTGCCAAGATAGCCGTTTTTTCCAATGACGAGCAAATCGACCCCGTCGGCGCCTGTGTCGGGCAGCGCGGCATTCGCGTTGAAAACATCGTGCAGGAACTGAGCGGCGAAAAAATTGATATAATAAAATGGAGCCAGGATCCTGCCGAGTATATTGCGAACGCGCTGGGTCCGGCGCGCGTTATCATGGTCCAGATAAACGACGCCGAAAAGAGCTCCAAAGTCGTCGTGCCCGACAACCAGCTTTCGCTGGCGATCGGCAAGGAAGGGCAGAATGCCCGGCTTGCCGCTAAGCTGACCGGCTGGAAGATAGATATCAAGAGTCAGGCGCAATCGCAGGAAACGCTCTTTGATTCCGATGAACCGGAAGAAGACGATGCATTGGATTATGAATTTGAAGCGTCTCAGGAGGATATGGAATGAAGCCGCGGAAAATCCCCATGCGCATGTGTGTCGGCTGCAAGACCATGAAGCCCAAAAAAGAGCTTTACAGGATCGTAGCCACAGGCGAGAACACAGCGGTGCTGGATAAAACGTCCAAAGCGCCGGGACGGGGCGCGTACATCTGTCCCGATGAAGGATGCCTGCAGAAGGCACTGAAAACACGGGCGCTGGAGCGTGCCCTGCAGGTAAAAACGGACGAATCGCTCGTTCATCAGCTGAAAAGGGAGCTGGCAAGGCGTGAACTCCAGGCAAACCTATAATCTTATCGGGCTTTGTATGCGCGCAGGGCTGTGCCGCAGCGGCACGGAAGTCTGCCGTGAGGAGATCAGGTCCAACCGGTCGCAGGCGGTTATTATGAGTTCATCGCTTGCCAGGGATGCACGGTCGAAGCTTGAAGCGCTGTGCAAGGCAAAAAACGTTACGATTGTGGAGATTGATGATGAAAGCGGTGCATTGGGTGAGAGCATCGGGCGGCCGGGAGTAAAAACGCTGAGTATACAGGACAGGTCCTTTGCTTGTAGAATTATAGAGTCTATCCAAAACGATCAGAAGAGCCGAAATGGCGGGGGTGCTTAAATAAATATGTCGAAAATCAAAGTCTACGAACTTACCAGCGAGCTTGATAAACTTGCTTCCAGGTTTTTCGAGCAGATTAAAACCACGCAGTTGCAACTGGGCGAACGCGTGCATGTGCTCAGAGACCTGCAGGATCAATTGAAACAAACGATTGAGAAGCAGGAAAAAAGCAGGCAGGCGGTCGAGCCATCGGACAGCGTGCCTGAAGCCGCAAACGCCGAAAGCAATCCCCCCCCGCCGAATGAAAGCGCTGTACGGAACGTGGCCGCGGCAGACCGTCCGCAAAGCAGGCAGCAAACATACTCCCGGCCCCAAGGGCAGCAGCAGGCACGCGCAAACGGCGGGTTTAGCCAGGGACGCGGCTTTGCGCAGCGCCCGCCTGCTGAAGATTCTCCGGGACGCGCCGCCGCAGCCCGGAAGCCCGGCAAGGCAAAGCCGATCAATGCAGTGCTTCCGCCCGCGCAGGAAAAAGAAAAGGTCAGCAATTACGATCCGAACCGTTCCGCATATTCCAAAGACAATCAGAGCGAAAAAAAACCGCGCTCAAAAAAAGCGGTGCTCAAGAAAATAAACGATTCGAACGGTTTTGAAGACAGGGTATACGGTTCCAGGAGGCCAAAACGGAAGGCCCCGGAGAAAACCCATATTGAGCCTATCCATATCGAAAAGGCAGTGATCACCGCCGAACGCGTAACGGTAAAGACCCTGGCCGAAAAAATCGGAAAACCGGCGGCGGATATCATCAAAAAGCTTTTTCTTCTCGATGTTATCGCTACAATCAACCAGGAAATCGATTTTGATACGGCGAATCTTATTGCAGCCGAGTACGGAATAACGCTGGAGCAGAAACTCGAAAAAACCTTTGAAGAGGTGCTCATCGATGAAGCCTCGGAAGAGGAAGAAGCGTCGAACCTTGTGCCCCGTTCACCTGTCGTGACCATAATGGGGCATGTCGACCACGGCAAAACGACGCTTTTGGACGCGATACGTTATTCCCGTGTCGCCGAGCATGAAGCGGGGGGGATCACGCAGCATATCGGCGCTTACACGGTCGATGTCAGCGGCAAAACGATCACGTTCCTGGATACGCCGGGTCACGAGGCGTTTACCGCGATGCGCGCCCGCGGCGCGCAGGTGACGGACATCGCCATCCTTGTTGTGGCTGCCGATGACGGCATTATGCCGCAGACCGTAGAAGCCATAAACCATGCGCAGGCGGCCGGCGTGCCCATCATCATAGCGATCAACAAGATGGATAGACCCTCCGCCAATCCGGACAGGATAAAACAGGAGCTTACTGAGTACGGGATCGTTGCAGAGGAATGGGGCGGCGATGCCGTTATCGTTCCGGTCTCTGCCGTAACGAAGGAAGGCCTGGACCATCTGCTCGAAATGATCCTGCTCGTTGCGGACATGCAGGAGCTAAAGGCGAATCCCAATCGTCTCGCTAAGGGCACGATTATCGAAGCAAAACTCGATAAAGGCCGTGGGCCTGTCGCAACCGTGCTGGTACAAACGGGCACGCTCAAAGTCGGGGATACCATCGTTGCGGGCACCGCCTACGGCCGCGTGCGCGCCATGAACGACGACAAAGGCGCCAAATGCGAGGCGGCTGGCCCCTCGCAGCCTGTGGAAGTGCTTGGGTTCTCGGAAGTGCCCGAGGCCGGAGACATCCTGTATGCGGTCGAGGTCGACAAGCTCTCGCGCCAGGTTGCACAGGAACGGCGGGATAAAATGAAAGTCGAACAGCTCAAGGCCATGTCCAAAGTGTCGCTGGATGATCTTTTTGCCCAGATTGCAGAAGGCCAGGTAAAGGAACTCAGGATCATCATTAAGGCGGACGTGCAGGGTTCGGTCGAGGCGGTCAGGCAGGCGCTTGAGAAGCTCAGCAATCCCGAGGTCCGCATCAAAACGATTCACGGCGGTGTCGGGGCCATCAACGAGGCGGATATCATGCTGGCTTCCGCATCTAATGCCATTATTATCGGTTTCAATGTGCGTCCGAACGTTATGGCCAGGCAGGCGGCGGAAATGGAAAAGGTGGATGTGCGCACATACCGCGTCATCTATAACGCCATTGAAGACATCGAAAAGGCAATGAAAGGCATGCTTGAGCCCACGTTCCGCGAAGTGATGCTCGGCCACGTACAGGTGCGCGATATATTCCGCATTTCAGGCGTCGGGACGATTGCAGGCTGTTATGTCACAGACGGAAAGATCATGCGCAACGCGCAGGTCCGTGTCCTGCGCGACGACGTCGTAATCCACGAGGGGAAGATAGATTCGCTCAGGCGGTTCAAGGACGATGTCAGGGAGGTCGCCGAAGGGTATGAATGCGGCGTCGGCCTGGTGAACTTCAACGATATTAAAGAAGGCGACGTGTTCGAGATATTCGTTGAAGAAGAAGTGGAACGATAAAACAAACTGGTGAACGAAGGGGAATGCATGTCAGGATTACGGCTTGAACGCATCAACGAAGAAATGAAAAAAGCGCTTGGAGAAGTCCTCCAGCGCGAAGTCAAGGACCCGCGCCTTAACAGGATGTGTTCGGTCCTGCGGGTGCGCCTGTCCAACGATTTCGAACACGGCAAGGTGTACGTGAGCTTTTTCGGCGATGAGAGCGAAATACCGGAAGCCATGCGCGCGCTCAGGCAGGCGGGCGGGTTCATTTCGAGCCAGGCGAGCAAGCGCATACGCCTTAGAAGGACCCCCAAACTCGATTTTATCCTGGACGACTCCATCGCGTACGGCGTATATATGTCCCATAAAATAGACGAAGTGATGTCAACAGGCAAAAAGAACGGGGATTCATGATGAATAGACTGCTAAGCGAAGTCGAGAAGGCAAAAAGCATCGCCATTCTTTCACATATCCCGCCTGACGGCGATGCGCTGGGTTCCATGCTTGGGATGAAGGAAGCGCTTGCCGGATTGGGCAAGACGCAGACGCGGGTTTTCAGCGCGGAGATACCGGACACATATCTGTTTATGCCGGGCATCGGGGATATCGAAACCGTGTGGGACAATACGGCGTTTGATCTTGCGATTATTGTGGACTGTGCCGATGTCCGCCTGACAGGCGGATTTTTGCCCGTATACCAAAGCGCAGGAAAAACGGCGTCACTCGATCACCACTTGAGCAATACCGGAAACGGGCGCCTGAGCTTTATCGATACAAATGCGTCTTCCGCCGCGCAGGTTGTCCTCTCGTTTATTGAGTTTGCAGGGGTAGAGCTTACGCCCTCCATGGCAACGAACCTGTATGTGGGAATGTCGGCGGATACAGGGCATTTTTGTCATTCCAATACGACCGAGCGTACATTCAGGGACGCTGCGAAGCTCACCGGAGCAGGCGCAGACGTATCTTACGCCGCAATGCAGCTGTATAAACGACGTTCCCTTTTAAAGACCCGTTTGATAGGCAGGGCGATAAGCAATCTGGAACTGCTTGAAGGCGGGAAAATTGCGCTCATGCTCATCGATGACCCGGACTATGCATTCCTGGGCAGCAGCGACCTGGATTACGAGGGCGTCATCGATTTCGCACGCGATATCGACGGCGTGGAAGTTGCGGTGCTCATGCGCAAGGCAAACCAGAATAAATATAAGGTAAGCCTTCGGTCAAAGCTTTCGGCAAACGTAAACACGGTTGCGCAGCAATTTGGCGGCGGCGGGCACGAGCGTGCGAGCGGATGCATCCTCAAGGGATCGCAGATCGAAGCCAGGGACATGCTTTTGCAGGAGATCAAAAAGGTATTGTAGGTTTTCATGAACGGCATATTCAATTATATAAAGCCGCCGGGAATAACATCCAATGATGCGGTGGTAGATTTCAAAAGGCTCCTGGGCATCAAAAAAGTCGGACACGCAGGCACGCTGGACCCTGCGGCGGCCGGTGTGCTGCCCATTACCATAGGGCGGGGGACCCGCCTTTTTGATTATCTGCTCCACAGCGACAAGGTTTATATCGGGGAGATACTGCTCGGCGTAACGACGGACACGTTCGATACCAGCGGAACCGTCCTCAAACGGTCTCCCGCCGCAGTATCCGAAAGCGCCATATCGGGGCAGATGTCTGCGTTGACCGGGGAGATCATGCAGACGCCGCCCATGTATTCGGCGATTAAGCACGGGGGAAAGAAGCTTTACCAGCTTGCACGGAAAGGTGAAAAAGCGGAGGTTGCGCCACGGCCTGTCACGGTCTATGCATTTGATTTGCTGGAGATGACGGCGAGCGACAGGGTACGCTTTTGTGTCCGCTGCTCGAAGGGCACGTACATCCGCGCTCTGGCGCATGACCTTGGCGCCGCGCTGGGATGCGGCGCGTGCCTGGCGCTGCTGGTACGCACCCAAAGCGGAAGCTTTGCCATCCGGGACGCGCTCACATTTGAGCAAATACGCGCGGCATATGAAAACGACCAATTGCACCGCTATTTGATCGCACCCGACAAACCGCTGCTGCATTATCCCGCCATAGGTTTTCCCGAAACCGCCGAACCGGGATTCAGAAACGGGATGGCACTGCCACTTTCGCTTGCGCATGGTCATCCGCCTGATCCGCAGGAAGGAATGCTGCTACGGCTGTATTGCGGTTCTTCTTTTATCGGGCTGGGACGCATCATAAAGGATGACGCGGGTTGCTGGACGGCAAGAATCCATTGTATGCTTACATAAAAAAGGTGAAACTGTGAATGAAAATCTGATAACCAAACATGAAAACGCGGGAAAGCGGCTGTCCAAAGGCGCCGCAGTGGCGTTCGGTTTTTTTGACGGGCTGCATCTTGGGCACCAGCGGCTGATGCGCCGGCTGTTTGAGATTTGTGAAAAGAATGCTTATACCAGCGTAGTATATACGTTTTCGAACCATCCGTTTTCCGTCCTCGGAAAGGGGCATCCGCCCATGCTCTTTACGCCCGAGGAGAAATGGCAGGCGCTGCGCGCTTTCGGCGCGGAGCATGTGTGCATGGTGCCTTTTACCAAAGCGCTGTCCCAAACCGAATATGACCATTTTGTCAGGAATCTCATGCTTACTATCCCTATACGCGATATCGTGATCGGGTTTAATTACAGAATGGGAAAAAACGGGCAGGGCACTCCTGAAAAGATCACCGCATTAGGAAACGAACTGGGGTTTTCGGTGCACGTTGTCCAACCCGTACTGTATAAAGACGCAGCGATCAGTTCCACGCGCATACGCGAATGCATACAGGCGGGAAATCTCAAAGATGCAAGACAAATGCTGGGCCGCCCCTATGCCGTTTACGGGATGATCGACAAAGGCTACCGCCTTGGATCGCGCCTGGGTTTCCCCACCGCGAACATAGCGTACACGCCCGACAAAGCAATCGTTCCCAACGGCGTTTACGTTACTGAGGCGGTAATGGATGGGAAAACCTATGCGGCGGTTACAAACGTAGGCAGCCGGCCGACGGTGAGCGCGCTTGGACAAATCACCATCGAAACGCACCTGCTGGATTTTCACGGGGATATCTACGGAAAAGCGATGGAAGTCCGTTTTTTGGATAAACTTAGAGAAGAGCAGGCATTCGCCTCTATAGATGAACTCTGTGCCCAGATCAGGCTTGATATTGAAAAAGCGGAAAAAATTTATGCATCGGGCAATGGGTGTTGATTGCAGGCGGGAACCTGTGTTAAAATAAATTTTGGATTATGCATTTCCGTTTGCAAGGATTTACGAAATCTCCGGCGTTTTTCTTTGCTTGCGGTGTAAAAATCAAAGGAGGAACAAAAACTATGGACAAAACCGTAAAAAGCGAAGTCATTGACGCGTACAAACTCCACGAAGGCGACACCGGTTCTCCCGAGGTGCAGGTTGCGATCCTGACCAAGCGCATCAACCACCTGAACGAGCACCTGAAGATCCACAAAAAGGATCACCATTCTCGCCGAGGGCTTCTTAAAATGGTAGGCCAGCGCCGCGGACTGCTCAACTACCTGAAATCAAAAGATATCGAGCGTTACAGGGCGCTTATCGAGAGCCTCAACCTAAGAAAATAAAGATTAGAGCGGGGAACCCGCTCTAATCTTATAAAAGCATCCATTTTTACAGAAGATATATGAAATAGCGTATTGAGGAGGAACATATGGACAGAGTTTTCGAAATGGAACTCGCCGGACGAAAAATGATCGTTGAAACCGGACGTTATGCCCAGCAGGCAGGAGGGTCCTGTCTTGTCAGGTGCGGGGATACCGCGGTATTGGTTTGTGCCACCGCGTCGAGCAAGCCGCGCGAAGGCATAGATTTTTTTCCGCTGGTCGTAGACTATGAAGAGAAGATGTACGCGGTCGGTAAAATTCCGGGAGGGTTTATCAAAAGAGAGAGCCGCCCGTCCGAAAAGGCGATTTTAACATCAAGGCTTATCGACAGGCCCATCCGCCCGCTTTTCCCTAAAGGATACTATCATGACGTGCAGGTCATCGCAACGACGCTCTCGGTCGATGTGGACATCCTTCCCGATGTGTTCGCGATGATCGGTTCATCTATCGCGCTGAGCATTTCGGATATCCCGTTTGAAGGCCCGACAGGCTCCGTTTCCGTTGGCATGATCGACGGAAAATTCGTTATCAATCCTACCATGGACCAGCGGGAAGCCAGCCAGCTCCACCTTATGGTCTCGGGGACAAAGGATGCCGTCATGATGGTGGAGGCATCAGCCAAGGAAGTGGACGAGCAGACGGTGCTCGACGCGATTCTTTTTGGATTTGAAGAGATTAAGCGCATCGTTGCCTTTATCGAAGGGATTGCCGCCGAAATCGGCAAACCCAAAAAGGACATCGTCTCGGTCACGACCAACGAGGAGCTTGAACGCAAGGTCCGCGAATTCGCAAAGGAGAAGGTGCTCTACAGCATCGATACATTCGACCGCAGCGAGCGCGAGGAGCGCACAAGCCAGGTTCTCGCGGATGTTACCGCGCATTTTTCAGAGGAATACGAGGACGGAGAGGATACGATTGCCAACGTGCTCTACAGTATGACAAAAGAAGCTGTGCGCGCCCGCATTCTGAACGAGGGTATCCGCCCCGACGGCCGTTCGCTTACGCAGATACGGCCGATCTGGTGCGAAACCGGCGTTCTACCCCGTACGCATGGTTCGGGCGTATTCACGCGCGGGCAGACGCAGGTGCTTACCGTAACCACGCTGGGCGCCATAAGCGAAGTGCAGAGGCTGGACGGTCTGGACGAAGACATCAGCAAGCGCTACATGCACCAGTACAACTTTCCCCCGTACAGCGTGGGGGAGACGCGCATGCTCAGAGGCCCCAGCCGCAGGGATATCGGTCACGGCGCACTGGCCGAACGCGCGCTTTTGCCGGTGATTCCGCCGGAAGAGGAGTTTCCGTATGCGATCCGGCTGGTTTCTGAGGTCATCAGCTCCAACGGCTCGACTTCGCAGGGAAGCGTATGCGCAAGCACGCTTTCGTTGATGGACGCGGGCGTCCCGATTAAGGCGCCGGTGGCAGGCATCGCCATGGGACTTATACAGGACCCGGAAACGGGGAAAATTGCAATCCTGTCCGATATACAGGGCGTGGAGGACTTCTTTGGCGATATGGACTTCAAGGTTGCAGGGACGGCCAAAGGCATCACCGCCATACAGATGGATATTAAGATACACGGCATCGATAAACCAATTTTCGAGCGCGCGCTTGCGCAGGCCAATGAAGGCAGGATGTTTATCCTTGGCAAAATGCTCGAAACCATAGACAAACCGCGCGCGGAATTGTCTCCCTATGCGCCCAAGATCATCCAGTTTACCATCAACCCCGATAAGATCCGCGACGTAATTGGCCCGGGCGGCAAGATGATTAACAAGATCATTGCCGATACCGGCGTCAAGATCGATATCGAGGACGACGGACGCGTGTTCATTGCTTCGAGCGACACGGAAGCGGCCGAAAGGGCGCGTAAGACCATCGAGGGCATCGCAAAGGACATTGAGGTTGGCGAGATTTACACGGGCAAAGTCGTGCGCATCATGCCGTTCGGCGCGTTCGTGGAACTGCTCCCCGGCAAGGACGGCATGGTCCACATCTCAAAGCTTGCCAACGAGCGCGTTGAAAAAGTTGAGGATGTTGTGAAGATCGGCGACGAGGTCACTGTCAAGGTTGTTGAGATCGACAAGCAGGGACGCGTAAACCTGACGCGTAAAGGGCTGCTTCCCAAAGACCCTAATAAGGGCAACTGAGGTTAGATTATAACGCCTGTTGAAACAGCGGCGTCCCAACGCTGCTGTTTTGTTTTATGAAGCATATTTCCCCCGGCTTCTTTAATAGTCTAGTAGTGGCAATAGACTTAGGACAAGGTGGGGGAAATATATGAACAAAAGCATTTTCAGAATGAGGCGTTACTATATCCTGAACACCACAATCATCGGTATGATCCTGTGCATCTATCTCCTTACGGCCAGTACGGATATACATTCGGTCATGGGTGAGGCCGGGGTTTCCCCGTATATGAAGGGAGATGCATCCAAACGGCAGGCCGCCATTGCCGTGCATGTGGACACGGACGACACGGCAATGGTACAGGATATGATGGATATCCTGATGCAGGCCGACGTCCCTGCAACGTTTTTCGTTCACAGGGAGTTTGCAGCCGCCCATGCGGAAACGCTTCAGGCGCTTGTGCAGAACGGATTTGAAATCGGCAGCATGGGTTCGGAAGACATGCACCCTGTAGGGCAGGAACGGAGCAAGGTGCTCAATGATCTCATTTCAACGGAACAGGAGATCGCCCGCTCTATGGATAAGCCCCTCAAGCTGTATTGCCCTCTAAACGGGGAATACACGCGGGAAACATTGTCGGTTGCCGCTTCTTTGAATTATAAGACGGTGTTATGGAGCATCGACGCCGTGGACCCGTATGCAAAGGACGCGTCCGCAATTGTCGCACGCGCTACGCAAAAGCTCCATAACGGGGCGATCATCCGTTTAAACGTTACGGAGCTTACACTGGAAGCCCTGCCTTCGATCATTCAAACCATCAAAGAAAAGGACTATGTTTTTAAAACAGTGGGCACACTGATACAGTAGTATTGGAACTGTAGAACAATTTCTGTTATGATAATCTACAAAAGATATGGATGGAGATAACCCATGGTGATTGAAAAAACGTTATCCAACGGCATCCGCGTCGTTGGCGAGCATCTTCCTACTTTCCGGTCCGTAGCCGTCGGTGTATGGCTTAAAACAGGCTCCATTATCGAGACGCCCGACCAGAGCGGGATCTCGCATTTCATCGAGCACATGCTCTTTAAGGGGACGCAGAAGCGCAGCGCGCGCGACATTGCCGCCCAGATGGACGCCATCGGCGGCCAGATCAACGCCTTTACGGCAAAGGAATGCACCTGTTATTATGTAAAGGTGATCGACGAGCATGTCAATATCGGATTGGATATCCTCAGCGATATGCTGATGAACTCAAAGTTTGATCCCGACGATATATCAAAGGAAAAAGGCGTTATTGTAGAAGAAATCGGTATGTCCGTCGACAATCCCGAGGACTATGTGCATGAGCTTATCAACCGGACACATTACCGCGGCCACCCGCTCGAGCATCCGATACTGGGTACGGCGGAAAGCGTGAACGCGATGGACCGCGGCAAGCTCTTAGGGTACCTGCACGAACATTACGGGGCCGACGACGCGGTGATTTCCATCGCCGGAAACTTCGACCCGGAGCGCATCACAGGCCAGATTGAAGAATATTTCGGCACACTTGATTTTACGAATAACGAGACCCCCACAACAGGCGTAAAAGCCGATGCGAAGCCGGGCGCTGGCAACGGCGTATCGGAGCGCGGCTCCATCAGCATCGCCCAGCGCGAGATCGAACAGGTGCATATCTGCCTTGGCCTGCCGGGATACTCCATGGACGATGCGAAGCGCTATCCTATGCTCGTGTTGAACAACCTTTTCGGAGGGTCGATGAGCTCGCGGCTGTTCCAGTCCATCCGCGAGGAACGCGGGCTTGCCTATTCGGTGTATTCGTATCCTTCCGCATACAGCGATACCGGCATGGTGGGCGTCTATGCAGGGACCAGCCCGCATCAGGTCGAAGCGGTGCTGGAGCTAACCGTAAAGGAAATCAAGACGCTGCTTCAGGACAAGATCACAAAGGATGAATTCGAGCAGAGCCGCGAGCAGCTCAAAGGCAACTATATCCTGGGCATGGAAGGGACGTCCTCACACATGACGGCGCTGGGGAAAAACATGACGCTGCTCGGGAAGGTGGTCAGCGAGGAAGATGTCATCAAAAAGATCGATGCCGTGACGATGGATGACGTGGTCGAAACCATGACGCAGATTTTCGATTTCGGGAAAATAAGCGCCGCGCTGGTAGGCAAAGTGGAGGATCAGGAACGCGTGCGCAGCATTTTATCTTAAAGAAAGGATAAAAACCTGATGGACAAGCTGGAAATAATTTTTGAGCTGCAGCAGGCATTTGACAGTTCTTTGGAGAAGCTCCGTTCGCTTCACGGCATTTCAACCGAACAATGGATACAAAAAGAGACGCTCGCTATGATATCCGAGCTCTCCGAGCTTATCGACGAGGTCAACTTCAAATGGTGGAAGAACCCGAAAGAGCTGGATTACGGCGCAATTAAAGAGGAACTCGTGGATATACTGCACTTCTTCGTCAGTATGTGCCTGAAAGTGGGCATGGATGCGGAGGAGCTGTTCGCGCTGTACAAAAAAAAGAACCTGGAAAATTTCCGCCGCCAGCAAGGCAAAAGCGACAAACAGGGCTACCAGGCAGTCTGACAATACCGGTTCATCTTATTTTACAAAATATTTTGCCCTTCAACCTAAGAAGCGATATAATGTCTAGTATGGATTAACCATCCATACTAAAACGGGGGGCAATTCTTTTTTAATGACAGTAAAACGCAATACAAAGAAACGGCAGCTCAAACTGCAGGCCGTCGGTCTGTTAATAGTGGCGCTCGGCCTGTTTCTGGCTTTCAGCATTTATTTTGATTCGGCGGGAATCATTGGCTTTGGCGTTGCGCGCTTTTTGCTTGGCGTATTTGGGTTGGGTGCGTATATGATGCCCGTTATTGCTTTCGTCGCAGGCCTGTATATCGTGTTCACCAGCAAAAAAAGCGTCCGGCATTTCAAGATACTGTTCGCGATATGCATGGTCATCTGTGTGCTGTGCCTCATCCATTTAACGCAGTATGCGCCGCATGACGGCCAGGACTTCATGGCATATCTCAACGACTCATTCTCGGCCGGTATCCAGCACCAGATAGGCGGCGGCATTTTTGCCGGAATGTTCGTGTTCCCGTTCCATTTTTTGCTTGGGACCGTGGGAAGCTATATACTCTACAGCGTAATCACGCTCATTTGTATAACGTTACTGTTCAGCCTGTCCCTGAGGGAAATGGGCAAAAACGTGAATACGCGGGTAAAATCCGCACGCCAGCGCCGGAAGGAACGGGTGGCAATCACTCAGGAAAATAAACGCCAAAGGATGCAGGAGGAAGCCGAGGAGCTCCGTCCGAACAGGCCGCGTCAGCCGTTGTTCGTGGATACCCTGGAAAAAGAGGACCCGAACAGGACTGTGCCCGACCCGACGCTGGAAAAGCCCGATCTGCGCCCGCGCACACCCACGCCGGATAAGGCCGCCGCGCCCGAGGCTTCCGCTGATAACAGCGTTTTTGCGGCCGCGGCTGCGCAAAAGGCAGGCGTAGAGTACGAAAAACCGCCGATTACGCTTTTGACCAAGCAGCCTGCGCGTTTACGGCAGGGCAGCCGCGCACAAATGGAGGGCAACGCTGAAAAGCTGGAGAAGACGCTGGAGAGCTTTGGCATTAAGGCGCGCGTCACGCAGGTGACCTGCGGCCCGACCGTCACCCAGTATGAGGTCCTGCCGGCGCCCGGCGTACGGGTAAGCCGCATTTCCGGCCTGAGCGACAACATCGCGCTCGACCTTGCCGCGCCGTCTGTACGCATCGAAGCGCCTATACCGGGAAAATCGGCCATCGGTATCGAGGTGCCCAACAAGGAAATTACAACGGTTTATCTGCGCGACGCGCTGGAAAGCCCGGAATTTGTCATGCATCCGTCGAACCTGTGTTTTGCGCTGGGCAAGAGCATTTACGGAAAAAACATCATCGCTGACCTCGGTAAAATGCCGCATCTGCTGATTGCGGGCGCGACGGGCAGCGGCAAGAGCGTGTGCGTGAACAACCTGATCATAAGCCTGCTCTATAAATCCTCTCCTGAGCAGGTGCGCATGATCATGATCGATCCCAAGATGGTTGAGCTGTCCTGCTTCAGCGATGTGCCGCATCTGCTGGTTCCTGTGGTGACCGATGCCAAAAAGGCGGCCGAAGCGCTGAACTGGGCTACGCGCGAAATGGACAACCGGTACGCCGAGTTCTCCAGATTTCAGGTGCGCGACCTGCACGGCTTCAACCGCAGGGCCGCCGAGCGCGGCGAAAAGCCGCTTCCGCATCTTGTCGTGATCATCGACGAGCTTGCCGACCTAATGATGGTTTCCCCGCGCGACGTGGAGGATGCGATCTGCCGCCTGGCCCAGAAGGGCCGCGCGAGCGGCATTCATCTTGTCATCGCCACGCAGCGCCCGTCCGTAAACGTCATCACCGGCGTGATAAAAGCCAATATCCCTTCGCGCATCGCGTTTTCCGTATCCTCGCAGGTGGATTCGCGCACGATCCTGGACATGGGGGGTGCGGAAAAGCTCCTTGGCCGGGGAGATATGCTGTATTACCCTCTTGGCACGCCTAAGCCCATGCGCCTGCAGGGCGCATATGTCTCCGACAAAGAGGTGGGGAACATCACCACCTACATGCGCTCCCGCTACCAGATCCAGTATGATGAAAAGGTTGAAAGCGAGATTTTCACTCCACAGGGTTCGGACGGGCGGGAGAACGGCAGAATATATGACGAAAAACTCGTACAGGCGCTTGAAATTGCGGTCGAAAGCGGGCAGGTCTCCATCTCGATGCTGCAGCGGCGCATGCAGATAGGCTATTCGCGCGCCGGCCGCATCATCGACGAGCTGGAGCAGATGGGCTGCATCAGCGGGTTCAGCGGCAGCAAATCACGGAACGTGCTCATTACCCGCGAAGAATTTGAAGAGAGGTTTTTGAAATAGAGACGTTGAATCAAGCCGGCATGACGGTAGGCGTGGTGTCCCTCGGCTGCCCCAAGAACCGCGTGGACACCGAGGTGATGCTGGGGCTGCTAATAAAAGCCGGATACACGGTGTCCGGCGACCCCGAGGACGCGGACATCATCATCGTGAACACCTGCGGTTTCATCGAGGACGCAAAGCAGGAATCCATCGACACGATACTGGAGATGGCGGCCTATAAGCAAAACGGCAGATGCTCAAGGCTCCTTGTGACCGGATGCCTGAGCGAGCGCTATGCGGATGAGCTTTCCAGGGAACTGCCGGAGGTTGACGGATTTATAGGCGTAAACGCGTACGCCGATATTGTGCCGGTGCTGGAAACCATGCAAAAGGGCCGTGTGACAGGATGGGCAACGCAACCGTGCACGCTGCCTATGAACGAGCGCGTTCTAAGCACGCCCGGCTACACCGCCTACGTAAAAATTGCCGAGGGCTGTGACAACCGCTGCAGCTACTGCGCCATACCGTCTATCAGGGGGCGCTTCAGGAGCAGGGCGCCTGAGGACATCATTGAAGAATGCGCTGCCCTTGCGGCGCGCGGCACGCGGGAGATCACGCTCATCGCGCAGGATACCACGCGCTACGGAGAAGACCTTGCGGAAAAGCCGCTGCTCCCCGAGCTTCTGGCAGCCCTGAACGATATATCCGCCCTGCACTGGATACGGGTGCTGTACTGCTATCCGGAGCGCATCACGGAACAGCTTTTAGAGACTATCACCGGATTACCCAAGGTATGCAACTATCTGGACATCCCCATCCAGCATATCGATGCGGAAATATTGAAGAAAATGAACCGGCGGAGCACGCCGGAGCAGATCCGCTCGCTGCTGTCGCGCATCCGCCGCATGGATGCAGGGTTTGCCCTGCGCACCTCGCTTATCGCCGGATTCCCCGGGGAAACCGAAGAGCAGTTTAACAGGCTGTGTGATTTTATTCAGGAGTACCCGTTCGATCATCTGGGCGCGTTCGCCTTCTCGCCCGAGGACGGGACGGTTGCGGCTAAGCTCCCCGGAGCTGTCCCGAAACGCATACGGGAAAAACGAAGAGACAGGCTCATGGAAATACAGGCGGCCGTGGCTCAAATGCTGAATCAGGAGCGTATCGGCCGGGTTTATGAAGCGGTGGCGGAAGGGTATGATCAAGAGAGCGGTTTATATTTTGGAAGAACGTACGCGCAGGCTCCTGAAATAGATTCAAACGTGTTCTGGCATGATGACAGAGAGCTTGCACCCGGGAGTTTTGTACGGATACGCATTACTGCGAGCGAAGGATACGACTGGATGGGGGAAACAGCCGATGAACCCGGGCTTTCGCCCGAATGATATGCGCTCAAATCATAGATTGATTGGAGAAATTACCCATGAATTTGCCCAATAAGCTGACCATTTTACGCATCCTGCTCATTCCCGTAATGGTGGTTTTATTCTATCTGGACATGCCCTATGCAAATTTTATAGCCGCAGCCGTGTTCATCATCGCGTCACTGACCGATACGCTGGACGGGCATATCGCGAGAAGCCGCAATATGATCACTGATTTCGGCAAATTCCTCGATCCCATCGCTGATAAGCTGCTGGTGGTCTCGGCATTTTTAATGCTGGTAGAAAACGGCAGCCTGTCGGCCGTGCTGGTCATCATTATCATCGCGCGCGAATTCATTGTGAGCGCGTTCCGCATGGTCGCCGCTTCCAAAGGGCTTGTTATTGCCGCGGGGCCGCTTGGGAAGATCAAGACGATCACGCAGATGCTGGCCGTCATACTGCTGCTGGTGGAGCAGCCGGGGTGGGCTGTTTTCGGCGTATCGGTTGGGCAGATCATGGCGTACATCTGTACGCTGATGACCATTTGGTCAGGCGTTGACTATATCGCATCCAACAAACACGTTTTAAACCATATTCTGGGCAAGGAGAACGGATGATGAATTGTGAGATTCTATCGGTTGGCACTGAGCTGCTGCTGGGACAGATACTGAACACGAACGCGCAGTATCTCTCCGTGCAGCTGAGCCTGATGGGCGTTGACGTGTACTATCAAACGACCGTGGGAGATAACGCAGTGCGGCTTAGTGAAACGTTCAGCCGTGCTTTGTCCCGCTCCGACATTGTCATACTCACCGGCGGCCTGGGCCCCACGCAGGACGATATCACAAAGGAGGTCGTGGCTGAAAGCCTGGGACTGACTATGGAGGAGCATACGCCTACAACAGAAAGGCTGCGGGCTTTTTTTGCAGGGCGCGGGTGGGAAATGACGCCCAACAACCTGCGGCAGGCAATGTTCCCTGTGGGCGCGATCATTCTGGAAAACCCAAACGGTACGGCGCCTGCCTGCATCGTTGAAACCCGTGGGAAAGCGGTAATCGTACTTCCCGGTCCGCCAAACGAAATGCAGCCGTTGTTTGAAAACAGCGTCAAGCCGTATTTGCAGGCGCGCAGTGAATTTTCCATCGCTTCGCGCGTGCTGCGCATCATCGGCATGGGCGAGTCCTCGGTCGAGCACGCCATTGCCGACATCATCAACACGCAGACGAACCCGACCGTGGCGCCTTATGCGGCGCTCGGGGAAGTGACGCTGCGTATCACGGCAAAATGCAGAAAATGCGAAGACCCTGCGCCGCTGCTTGACGGAATGGAAAGGCGCATACGCGATGTGCTGGGCGATAAAATCTATGCGGTGGATGCGCCGAGCATGGAATACGTCGTCGCCGGGATGCTGCTTGATTCCAAAAAGCGGCTCGCGGTTGCCGAGTCCTGCACCGGCGGTATGCTTACTTCTTCGCTGGTAAATTTCCCGGGCATCTCCGCCGTATTGTGCGAGGGCGTGATTCCCTACTCCAATGAGGCGAAAATGCACCGTTTGGGCGTTAAAAAGGAAACGCTGGAACAATACGGCGCCGTAAGCCGCGAAACAGCTCTGGAAATGGCTGAGGGACTCTTAAAGGGAAGCAATGCGGATGTTGCCCTGGCCGTCACCGGCATCGCCGGGCCCGACGGGGGAACGGAAGACAAGCCCGTTGGGCTTGTTTACGTTGCGCTCAGCGACAAAAACACATCGAAAGTTGAAAAATTCCAATTTTGGCGTTCACGGGAACGGATACGCGCAATGTCGGTCCTGTATGCATTGAATATGCTGCGTCTCTATCTGCTTGAAAATGGATAATGCTTTCCCTGTTATTACTTGTGCTGTTATACTAGATATATGGATATTTGCGCTTAGATACGGAATGAAAGAGGTGAATCCCGCTTTATACGGGAGGGGTATATGATGGAAAAAGAAAAAGCTCTGCAAATGGCTTTAACGAACATTGAAAAACAGTTTGGTAAGGGCGCGGTCATGAAACTGGGGGACGCTTCGGCGAAAGTCAGCGTTGACGTTATTCCGACTGGCTGTATGGCCGTTGACCACGCGCTGGGCATAGGCGGCATACCCCGCGGGCGCATCGTTGAAATTTACGGGCCGGAATCGTCGGGCAAAACGACAGCGGCGCTGCATGTGATTGCCGAAGCGCAAAAGCTGGGCGGCACGGCCGCGTTTATCGATGCCGAGCACGCGCTGGACCCCGTATACGCCGCGCGTCTGGGCGTGGATACGGACAACCTCTATGTAGCGCAGCCCGACACGGGCGAACAGGCGCTAGACATCACGGAGGCGCTGGTGCGCAGCGGCGCCATCGACATCATCGTGATCGACTCGGTGGCGGCGCTCGTGCCTAAGGCCGAGATCGACGGGGACATGGGGGACCCGCATGTGGGCCTGCAGGCGCGCTTGATGTCGCAGGCGCTCAGGAAGCTGGCGGGTGTCGTGAGTAAATCGAATACGTCCACGATTTTTATTAACCAGCTACGCGAAAAAGTCGGTAATCCGTACGGAAACCCCGAGGTCACGACAGGCGGCAAGGCGCTTAAGTTTTACGCTTCGGTACGCCTTGACGTGCGGCGCGGCGAGCCCATCAAATCCGGTTCGGACATCATAGGCAACCGCACCCGCGTGAAGGTCGTCAAGAACAAGCTTGCGCCGCCGTTCAAGGTCGCAGAATTCGATATCCTTTACGGTGAGGGCATCTCAAAAGAAGGTTCGTTGCTCGACATGGCCGTTACGCGCAATATCATCACCCGCTCAGGCTCATGGTATTCATACGGCGACATGCGCATAGCGCAGGGCAGGGACAATGTACGTGTATATTTAAAAGAAAATCCAGACTTCTATGCAGAGCTGGAGAAGAAACTGCGTGAGGACCTTGTGGCAAACAAAGCGGAGAAAGAGTCACAGAACTGGGAAGCTGCAAGCGATCAGGGCGAATGGGCGCCGGAGCCATAACTTGACAATTGGTACCGTGCAATATACAATAAAATTGGTTATGCAGCCCAATGGTATGATGATAATAAATGTATGAGGCTTTTCATAACGCTGCATACGTGTACACTGAAAATTGAATTTTATTTTAGGGAGGTGTTTCTACACCGATGGACGGTCTGTTGACTATTCTCATCGGACTAGTGAGCTTATGCATAGGTGTCTTGGTAGGTTATTTATATAATAAAAAAATCACGGAAGCTAAAATTGGCAAAGCGGATGAAACGGTTGAGCGTTTGATCCGGGAAGCCGAAAAAAAAGCCGATGCACTGCATAAGGAAACTCTACTGGAAGCGAAAGAGGAAGTCCATAGACTGCGTAATGAATTTGAACGAGAAAGCCGTGACCGGCGAAACGAGCTCCAGCGATCCGAAAGAAGGTTGCTTCAGCGCGAAGAGAACCTGGAAAAGAAAATGGCTGCAATTGAATCGCGGGAAGAGTTGATTGCAAAAAAACAAAAGGATATTGATAAATTGGAAGCGGATATTCAGTCGATTTATCAGCAGCAGCTACAGGAGCTGGAAAAGATATCCGGATTGACCAGAGAGCAAGCGCGCGAAATCATACTATCTAATGTGGAAAACGATACGCGCCGCGATGCGGCCATTATGGTTAAGGAAATCGAAACAAAAGCCAAGGAAGAGGCTGAGAAAAAAGCAAGATACATAACATCGATTGCCATTCAGAAATGCGCGGCGGACCACGTTGCCGAAACGACCGTTTCGGTTGTGCCGCTGCCGAATGACGAGATGAAAGGCCGCATCATCGGGCGAGAAGGACGGAACATCAGAACACTGGAAACGGCGACCGGCATCGATTTAATAATCGATGATACGCCGGAGGCGATCACGCTTTCCGGGTTTGATCCTGAACGCAGAGAAACGGCGCGGATTGCGCTTGAAAAGCTGATTCTGGATGGCCGTATTCATCCGGCCCGCATCGAGGAAATGGTCGAAAAGGCGCGTACGGAAGTTAAGAACCAAATCAACGAGGCGGGGGAACAGGCCACATTTGACGTGGGCGTGTACGGGTTACATCCCGAACTGGTTCGTTTGTTAGGAAAACTGAAGTTCCGCACCAGTTATGGTCAAAATGTGCTGAAACATTCTATTGAGGTTGCGCATTTAGCCGGTTCTATGGCGGCTGAATTGGGTGCCGATACGGCTCTGGCAAAACGCGGCGGGCTTTTACATGATATCGGCAAGGCGGTAGACTATGAGGTGGAAGGTCCGCACGCCCAGATAGGCGTGGATCTTGCAAAACAATACAAGGAAAATAATGAAGTAATCCACTGTATTGCTGCACATCATGGCGATATTGAAGCACAGACAATCGAAGCAGTATTGGTGCAGGCGGCCGACGCCATATCCGCGGCAAGGCCGGGCGCACGCAGAGAAACATTGGAGCATTACATTAAGAGGCTGGAAAAACTCGAGGAAATAGCAAATTCATTTGCAGGCGTGGATAAATCTTTTGCCATACAGGCAGGCAGAGAAGTCCGAATAATCGTTAAACCGGAAGACATCAATGATGACGGTATGGTCCTGATAGCCAAGGAAATTGCAAAACGCATTGAAAAGGATATGGAATATCCCGGGCAGATAAAAATAAATGTCATCAGAGAGACTCGAAGCGTTGAATACGCCAAATAATAAAACCGGAAAAAGAGCGCTGAATAAGCGCTCTTTTTAATTAATCCTTAAACAAATAAAAAATCCTTGCAACTACCGAACGCTGCAAGGATTCTGGTGGCAGGGGCAGAAGGACTCGAACCCTCAAAAACGGTTTTGGAGACCGCTATGTTACCATTACATCATGCCCCTAAATATGTCCGTACTGCGGATGTCACAACGATACGATTATATAGTATCGGTCATTTTTTGTCAACACGGCGATATGTACTGTCTGCCTTTATTGAAAACGTTTCCTGATATGGGTATAATAAGCTTAATAGTTTCACAAACGGGCTGCCGCTTTGAGAATAAACCGTAGCATTGGAGGATGGATCATGAGCATAGATACGCGCATTGGCTTCATTGGCGGAGGGAACATGGGACAGGCGATCCTGACGGGCGTTCTGACAAAAGGGCTAATCGCGCCGCAAAACATCAGCGTGTATGACGTTGATGCGGACAAACTGAAGGCGCTGGCGGAAAAAACGGGCGTTTGCGCTGCGGCAACATGCGAGGATTTGGTTTTGGATAGTCATATAATTCTGCTGGCCGTAAAACCGAATGTCTGCGCAAAAGTCCTGAGCAGCCTGGGAGACGTCCTTGAAAACAAGGCCCTGGCGTCCATCGTCGCAGGCTTTTCCAAGCAAAAGCTGCAAAGCCTTGTCCCCGCATCCTGCAGGCTCCTTCGCGTGATGCCCAACATGCCCGCTATGGTAGGGCAGGGGATGACCGTTTTCGAGGCGGACCACAGCCTGACTGGATATGAACTGAAGATCGCAACAGCGATATTTGAAGCCGTTGGGCGGGTAGAAAGCCTGCCTTCCTATCTGATGGACGCCGTGACCGGCGTGAGCGGCAGCGGCCCGGCCTATGCGTTCATGTTTATCGAGGCGATGGCCGACGCCGCCGTCTTAAACGGGATTCCGCGCGACACGGCCTACCGGCTTGCCGCGCAAACGGTATTGGGCGCGGCCACGGCCGTACTGGAAAGCGGCGTGCATCCTGCGGAGCTGAAGGACCGCGTATGTTCTCCGGGCGGAACCACGATCGAAGCGGTTTTCGCGCTTGAGCAGGGGGGAATGCGCGCGGCCGTGATCGATGCCATCAACGTATGTACGAAAAAGTCGGAAGCGATCAGCAAAAAATCGTAGTCCCGGCAGAAAGGCAGACTGCATGAAACAGGTTCAGATCTATACCGACGGCGCATGCTCGGGCAATCCCGGACCGGGCGGTTGGGCGGCAGTTCTGATTTACAGGGGGGTCGAAAAGGAGATCTCCGGTTATGTGAAAGAAACAACAAACAACCGCATGGAGCTGACCGCCGCTGTGGAGGGTCTGAAAGCCCTGAAAGAGAGATGCAAGGTTTCACTCTATACCGACAGCGCGTACGTGCACAATGCCTTTACGCAAGGATGGATCATCAGCTGGGAGCTGAACGGCTGGAAAAACAGCAAAAAAGAACCCGTGGAAAACCAGGACCTTTGGAAGCTGCTGATCAACTACACGAAAGACCACGAGGTCACGTGGCATAAAGTCAAAGGCCACGCGGACAATGCGTACAACAACCGATGCGACCAGCTCGCGAGGAAGGCGATACAGGAAAATACCGCAGAGGCGAAGGCGGCCGAAGCATAGTTGCACAGGATTAGGCAAATGTACTATGCGCAAAACACAAGTTTTACGTAGAATTAAGCAAAAAAAAGGCGGGCTGAAAAACGTGGCGGACGCCCCCAGCTATCAGGCTAAACTGCATAAGGAAAAAACGCTGCTTTTAAGGGGCCTTCTTAACGAACTGCCCGCGTTCTGCCGCGATTTTTTCCGCGGCATCGAATCCGGCACATCCATTCTGACGCGCATCAACTACGCGTATGACATGCGCCTGTTTTTCAACTTCCTGCGCGAATGCGTCCCCATGTTTGCTTCCAAGGAGATTGCTTCAATCACCCTCGACGATTTAGAGCGCATCGAACGCCGGCATCTGGAAATGTTCCTCGAGTACCTGAATTATTATGAAGCAAATAATAAGGAACACGAAAACCACGAGCGCGGCAAGGCGCGAAAGCTCTCCACGCTGCGCTCGTTTTTTAAGTACTATTTCAAGGCGGAAGCATTAAGCAGGAACGTCGCCGCGCTGGTGGACATGCCCAAAACCCATGAAAAGCCGATCATCCGCCTGGAGGCCGACGAGGTCGTCAAACTCATTCAAGCGGTTGATCTGGGCATTGACCTCACACCGGCCCAGATGAAATACCACCGTTTTACGAAACAGCGCGACCTGGCCCTGCTCATTCTCCTGCTCGGCACAGGCATACGGATAAGCGAACTCGTTGGTATCGACCTTGCGGATGTGGATTTTGGCGTAAACGGCATCAAGATCACGCGCAAAGGCGGGAATCAGGTAATTATTTATTTCGGCGACGAAGTCGAGCGGTTCCTGCGTGCGTATATGGCGGAGCGCGAAGCAATCGAGCCAAAACCCGGGCACGAAAACGCGCTTTTCCTTTCCCTGCAGAAACGCCGCATTTCGGTTCGCGCCATGCAGGACCTGGTAAAGAAATATGCGCGCATCGCCACGCCGCTCAAACGCATCTCGCCGCACAAGCTCCGTTCGACATACGGCACGATGCTGTACGAGGAAACCGGCGATATCTATCTTGTGGCCGATGTTCTGGGGCACAAAGACGTAAACACAACAAGGAAGCACTATGCGTCCGTCAGCGACGACAGGCGCAGGATGGCCGCACGCGTCGTAAAACTGCGCGACGATTAAGGAGTTGTATTATGCAACTGAAAGAAAAAGAAAAAAGGATACTCGATTACCTCCGGCGTTTTATCCATGAGCACGGATATCCGCCTTCGGTACGCGAGATAGGCGGTGCTGTCGGCCTGAAGTCCCCCTCCACCGTACACGGCTATCTGGTCCGGCTGGAGGAAAAGGGCATGATCCGGCGCGACCCCGAAAAGCCCCGCGCCATGGAGGTGCTGCACGGTTCTACGGCGCCCAAGCGCATGGTGTTTCCCCCGCTCGTCGGGAGCGTGCAGGCAGGGCATCCCGTTCTGGCTATTGAGGACATCGAGGATACGCTGCCGCTCCCGTTCGACCTTGCGCGCAGCGAAGACTGTTTTGTCCTCACCGTACAGGGTGACAGCATGATCAACGCAGGGATCCTGCAGGGAGACTATATCGTTGTGAGCAAGGACCTGAACGTAAACAACGGCGATATCGTAGTCGCGCTCATCGGCGACGAGACCACCGTTAAACGTTATTATAAGGAAGAAGGCAGAATACGCCTCCAGCCCGAGCATCCGGCAATGGAGCCTATGTATTTTGCCGAAGTGGAAATTCTTGGAAAAGTAACTGCGGTGATCAGGACGATATGGTAGCCTATTGCCTGACCAGTTCCAGCTTTCTCAATTTCTCTATGGCCATCATCGCTCCTATCCTGCCGTGTTCGTAGGTCAGCCCGCCCTGAAAATAAACGGTATACGGCGCGCGGATGGGCGCGTCGGCGCTCAGTTCGATGGATGCGCCCTGTATGAACGTACCGGCCGCCATGATAACCGGATCGCTGTATCCGGGCATGTCCCAGGGTTCAGGCAACGCGTGCGCGTCGACGGGCGCAGCTTGCTGAATGGCCTGGCAAAAAGCGATGAGCGCCTGTGCGCTACCAAGCTGCACCGCTTGGATGATGTCTGTACGCGGCTCTTTGCTTTTTGGCAGCACATCGAATCCGAGGCTCTCAAATGCCGCAGCGAACAGAACGGCCGTTTTCAGGCTTTGTGCAACGACATGCGGCGCGAGGAACAATCCCTGATAATAGGGCAGATAGCCCGATGGATTGCATCCGACTTCCCTGCCGATTCCGGGGGAAGTCAGCCGCACGGCGACGCGCTTTATACATTCTCTTCCTCCCGCAATATACCCGCCGGTGGGCGCAAGCCCCCCGCCGGCGTTCTTGATCAAAGACCCGACAACAATGTCCGCTCCGGCCTCGGACGGCTCCGTTGTTTCCACAAATTCTCCGTAACAGTTGTCCACCATCACGATCACATCGCCGCGCTTTTGTTTAATTGCATCTATAGTTTCTTTCAGTTGCCAGATGAAAAACGAAGGGCGCCATGCGTATCCGCGCGAGCGCTGCAGCAGCACCACACGCACGCTTTCTGTCAGGGCGTCGACGACGCCGCCCACATCTATGCTGCCGTCTTCTTTCAGGGGTACTTCCTTATAGCCTACGCCCATTTCCTTAAGCGACCCCCCGCACGGCTCGTCCCACCCGATCGCCTTGATAAGGGTGTCGTACGGCTTGCCCGTGGCCGAAAGCAGCGCGTCTCCCGGCCGCAAAAGCCCGAACAGGCACACGGAGAGCGCGTGTGTGCCCGATACGAACTGCGGACGCACCAGAGCATCCTCGCAGCCGAATACACGCGCAAAAAGCCTGTCCAGCGTATCCCTGCCGTCGTCGCCATAACCGTACCCCGTTGACCCTATAAAATGGCGCGCCGAAACGCCGCAGGCATGAAACGCATCCAGGACCTTGCACTGGTTTATACTGGCAACCTGGTCGATTGAAAAAAACTCCTTTGCAAGGCGTTTTTCGGTTTTTGCTATGAACTCTGCGGTTTCAGGCGATATGTTCAATCTATGCAAATATGTATTATTATTCACCAAAAGCATTCTCCCTTGTGAACGAAACTATCCCCTTTGAATTTAAGGAGTTATTTGTTTTCAGCACTCGTAAAGTACACGCCCTTATCTGGAATGATGCTGGCGATGGCATGCTTGTAAACCATAACCTGTTGCTGCCGTTCGTTTTCGAACATCAGAATAAAACTGTCGAACCCTTTGATCTGGCCGCGCATATTCGTACCATCCAGCAGATTCAGGCAGACCCCTGTGCCCTCTTTGCGAAGCTGGTTCAGAAAGATGTCCTGAATAACAACCGACTTCTGCATTGCGCCTCAACTCCTTTTGTATCCGTCGAAAGCCCCCCATTTCGAAATACAGTCTATTATATTAGACAGCACTTTGTCCTGAGAACCATAAGCCGAAATATCCCACCACCGTATGCGCGCATCCCGCCTGAACCATGTGAGCTGCCGCTTTGCAAATCGTCTGGTATCGCGTTTGATGCGTTCTGTCGCAGCTTCAAGCGTGCAGGCTCCCTGAAGGTATGCGATGATCTCCTTGTATCCAAGCCCCTGCAGCGCCGTAAGATGGGGCGGATATCCGGCTTTCAATATCCCTTTCACCTCTTCGACCAGGCCAGATTCGATCATGATGTCCACGCGCTTGTTGATACGTTCGTACAGTTCAGCCCTGTCCCGCGTAATTCCCAGCATCAGGACATTCACGCCGGGCAGGGGCTTCCTGAAATCATAGGATTCGTTTACTGTATCCACACTTGTTTCCATGATTTCCAGCGCGCGTATGATGCGCTTGACATCGTTTTCGTGGATGGCTTCCGCGCGCTTGGCATCCCTGCTCTTGAGCATCGCATGCAGAAATACGCTTCCCTTTTCATCGGCCAATGCCTGTAGTTTATCGCGGTACGCTTGGTTGCCCCGAACACGCGTAAAGTCGACATCGTAGGTCAGCGCATGCACATACAGGCCCGTGCCGCCAACGACCAAGGGAACCCGCTTCCGCTCCAAAATGCCGGCGATGCAGGCACTGGCGTCCTGCTGAAAGCGCGCGACACTGTAGTCTTCGTCCAGTTCTACGAAATCTATCAAATGGTGGACGACACCCTGCTGTTCCTCCGGCGTGGGCTTTGCCGACCCGATATTCAGATACCTGTAAATCTGAATGGAATCCGCCGATACGATTTCTGCGTTTATTTCTTTCGCCAGTTCGATCGATAGCTGCGTTTTTCCAACGGCGGTCGGCCCCACCAATACGATAAACGGCCCTATAGCATGCATTTCTGTCTCACCGCCTGTCAGGTTACAATCCTTCCAAAGGTTTTCTCCAGCGCCTTTTGCGTCATGGCAAACATCACCGGACGCCCGTGCGGGCAGGTGATGGCGTCGCCTTTTTGAAGCACCAGCGCAAACAGCGCGTCCATCTCGTCCGCGGAAGGCGTATCCCCGGCCTTAATCGCATTCTTGCAGGCAAGCTTTGCGATTTTTTCCTGCCTGAGCGTGACCGGATCCTTCGAAACGCCCGTTTGTGACAGTTCCCTCAAAAAGTCCTCCATGCGCGCATGTCCCAATATGTAGGGGAGCGCCCGTATCCGTACCGAATACCCGCCGAACAGTTCGATCTCAAACCCCAACGCCGCCAGATTGCCAAGCGCAGGCTCCAGCTGCGCGAATTCCTGGGGCGAGAGCGCGACCACCTCGGGTATCAGCAACTGCTGCGAAGGGATGTTCCCCTTCTCTATAAGATCGCAATATTTATCGTAAAGTATGCGTTCGTGCGCGGCGTGCTGGTCTACGATGTACATCGTCTGCCCCATCTCAACCACCAGATACGTATTGAACAGTTGTCCCACCACGCGGTATTCCGGCATGGCGGGTTCCGGCTGCAGCGGCGGGATGCTTTCCAGGCTGCCAGTTTGAACTTGTTCGGGGTGTATTATAACGGTTTTTTCTCCCCCGCCTGCATTAACTCCATTGTTTATGCATGAGCCGCCGCTTTCGCGCACTTCCAGCGCCCTCGCCGGCCTGCCTTCAAATCCGAAACGCAGGTTATCCGTTTGTTCAGATGCATCTGTTTCAGGTGCAATGCGTGTAGGGGTGACGATCGTTTTTTCTGTAGGAGCCGTATCCTCATGCATATCGTTTTTGTCGAGCGCTTTTTGAACTGCGCCTGACAAAAGGCTGACAAGCTGCGGTTCATCCCTGAAACGTATCTCCAGCTTGCTTGGCGAAATGTTTACATCTACCCGGTCCGGCGGAATTTCAATGTTTAGGGCGCATAATGGATAACGGTGCTGCATGAGCCGCGTCCGGTACGCCTGTTCCAGCGCCAGCGACAGCCTTTGCGAGCGGACATACCGCCCGTTTACGAAGAATGACTCTCTGGTGCGGTTCGGGCGCGCAATCCGCGGGCTACCGATCATCCCGCTTACCGTTATTTCCCCGCGCGTTTCATTCACCTCAGACAGTTCGCCTAGCAGCTCTTTTCCGTAAATACACAGAAGGGCGCTTTGCAGCGACCCGTCCCCCGTCGTCTGGTATAGCGTGCGGCCGTTACTCACGAACCTGACGGCAATCTCAGGATGCGCAAGCATCAGCCGTATGACGATATCCGCCGCATATGCCGCTTCCAACCCCGCCTTTTTCATGAATTTCAGCCGCGCGGGCGTGTTGTAAAACAGGTTTTTCACCACGACCGACGTGCCCTGCGGAGAGCCGATGACGCGGTGTTCCCTGAGCGTTGTCCCCTCCATGCGCACGAGCGTACCGCTCTCCGAATCCGCCTGCCTGGTTATCAGCTCCACCATAGCCACCGCCCCGATGGAATACAGCGCTTCGCCGCGAAACCCTAGCGTTGCGATGCGCCCGATGTCCTCTATTTCGGCGATCTTGCTGGTTGCATGCCGTAAAAACGCGAGTTTGGCATCCTCATAATCCATGCCGCAGCCGTTATCGGTCACACGGATCTGCCGCAGGCCGCCTTCTATTAAATCGACGGTAACAGCGGTAGCGCCTGCGTCTATGGAGTTTTCAACGAGTTCTTTTACGATGGAAGCCGGTCTTTCCACCACTTCTCCGGCGGCTATCTTGGACGCTACCCCGGGTTCCAGCACACGGATCGGCATATTTTACTCCCTTTATTCCGTTTCGTTCAAACGCTGTTGGTATGCATGCAAAACATTGAGCGCCTCGATGGGCGTCATCACCGTAAGGTCGAGTTCGCTGAGCTCCCTGGATACCTGTATGTGCGCTCCGCCAAGCAGCGATATCTGCTCAAAACCGCTGCCGCCTGCGGTTTGCGCTATAGCCGCATCCATAAGCGCATGCTGGCGCATGTCCACCTGTTCCAGATGCGAAAGGATTTCGCTGGCCCGAGCAGTCACTTCCTCGGGTATGCCCGATATCTTCGCGACATGTATGCCGAAGCTCTTGTCCGAGCCTCCGCGCGTGATGCGCCTTAAGAACACGACCTCGTCCCCTATCTCCTTAACGGCGACGCGGTAGTTCTTGACGCCCTGGAGCGTGCTCTCAAGCTCGGTCAGCTCGTGATAGTGCGTGGAGAACAGCGTCCGCGCCCCCAGCTTATCCGCATTGCAGATATACTCCAGCACCGCCCACGCGATGCTCAGCCCGTCGAACGTGCTGGTGCCGCGTCCGATCTCATCGAGTATGATGAGGCTTCTTTGGGTAGCGCTGTTTAGTATGGAAGCGACTTCGGCCATTTCCACCATGAACGTGCTCTGCCCTGACGCAAGGTCGTCGGATGCGCCGATGCGCGTAAACACGCGGTCAACGCGGCCGATGCGCGCAGACTTTGCGGGCACGAACGAGCCGATGTGGGCCATGATTACGATCAGCGCCACCTGCCGCATATACGTGCTCTTGCCCGACATGTTCGGGCCGGTGATGATGAGCATCCGGTTGTCCCCTGTATCCAGCGCCACATCGTTTGGCACGAACATTTCGCGTTTAAGCATGCGCTCCACGACCGGATGCCGGCCTTCTTTAATGATGATTTCAAGCCCCTCATTGAGTTCGGGGCGAACATAACCGTATTCCAGCGCACAGGCGGCCAGGGAGAAAAGCGTATCAAGCTGCGCTATCACCTGCGCCGAGCGCTGCATGCGCGGTATCTGTTTTTCAATGTGTTCGCGCAGGGAGCAAAAAACGTTGTACTCGAGGCGCACAAGCTTGTCCTCCGCCCCGAGTATGGTTTCCTCCATTTCCTTGAGTTCCTGCGTGATATAGCGCTCCGCGTTTGCGAGCGTCTGCTTGCGCACAAACCTGTATGGAACTTTATCGTAATAGGATTTCGTCACTTCGATATAGTAGCCGAACACCTTGTTGAACCCGACTTTTAGGTTCTTGATGCCGGTAGCTTCGCGCTCCTGCGCTTCGAGTTCACTGATCCAGTTCTTCCCGTTGGTCGCCGCGCTGCGCAGCGCGTCGATCTGCGCGTCGTACCCCTTGCGAATGATTCCCCCGTCCCGGATGCTCACAGGCGCATCCGGTTGGACCGCCTTATCTATCAGATCGACAACGTCTGTAAGCTCGTCCAGGCTTATCAGCAGCGTTTGGAGCAGCGAAGACGACGCCTTATGCAGCACGCCCGCCACAACGGGCAGCGCTCTTAGCGATTGCGCCAGCGCCAACAAATCGCGGGCGTTCACCGACGCGTAGGCCACGCGCGAGGCAAGGCGCTCGATGTCATATATACCGCTTAACGCGTCTTTAAGACCCTGAGCCAGCGCCACGTCATGCACCAGCTCGTCCACCGCGTCAAGGCGCGCGTCGATAGCCTGCACGTCCTGCAAGGGCTGCTCTATCCACCTTCTTAAAAGACGCGCGCCCATCGCGGTGCGCGTCTTATCCAAAAGCTCAAGCAGCGTGCCTTTTTTTGAGCCGTCGCGCAGGGACCGCGTAAGCTCCATGTTCCGCCTTGCCGTCGCATCGATGAGCAGCGTATTGTTCCTGCGTATGATTTGTATGCGGTTGATGTGCGTCAGCGCGTTCTTTTGCGTCTGCCCCAGATAGGTCAGCAGCCCAGCCGCCGCGCTGACGCCCAGCGTCAGGTGCGCGCACCCAAGGCCGTCCAGCGACGCCACCTGAAAGTGCTTTTCCAGCGTTTCGCGCGCCTGATCGGGCGCAAACACCCAGGCGTCCATCGCGGTCAGCAGATAATGTGTGTTATAGAGGTCGTTCAGGCCCTGGAAATGCAGCAGCATGTTCGGGTCCACGATGATTTCGGCGGGATTATAGCGCGCTAGCTCATCCAGCAGGCTTTGATTGGACTCTCCCAATTCAAGCTCGCCCATCTCAAAGAATCCGGTGGATACGTCCACGCAGGCGATTCCTGCCCGCGCGCCTTCCAGACAAAGCGAGACCAAATAGTTGTTTTCGCCCTCGGTGAGCATCGAGCTTTCGATAACGGTGCCAGGCGTGATGATGCGCGTGACGCCGCGCTCCACGATGCCCTTGGATTCGGCCGGGTCGGTAAGCTGTTCGCAGATCGCGACCTTATACCCTTTTTCGATGAGCTGGTTGATATACCCCTGCACCGAGTGATAGGGCACGCCGCACATCGGCGCGCGCTCGGGCAGACCGCAGTCGCGCCCTGTCAGCACGATATCCAGTTCGCGCGAGGCCGTTTTGGCATCCTCGAAAAACATCTCGTAAAAATCGCCGAGACGGAAGAAAAGGATGCAGTCCGCATGTTTCTCTTTCAAAGCCATGTACTGCTGCATCATGGGTGTGAGTCCCGCCAACATACCTTCCCCTTTACATATGATTACGCTTTGATTTGTTGCCCGTACAGGGATACTTCGCGCGCATGCGTGATTTCCACATCTGCAAAGTCGCCTGGCACGGCATCTCCCTCAAAATAGACCATTTTCGAGGCGTGCGTGCGTCCGTACGCCAGTTTTCCCCCGTTATCCGTCGTACGTATGCCTTCCGTCAGAACGCGCTCTATACGGCCGATATACGCCTGATTCTGCGCTATGATCATGTCGGTCACCAGGGCGTTAAGCGCAAGCAGCCGTTCCTTTTTTACCGTCTTTTGGATCTGGTCTTCCATCGTTGCCGCGGGCGTTCCCATGCGCGGCGAATACATGAACGTATAGGCCGCACAGAAGCCGACGCGGCGCACGAGGTCGAGCGTGTCTTCAAAGTCCTCCTGCGTTTCGCCCGGGAATCCCACGATGATATCGGTGGTGATCTCCAGGCCATTAACGGCTTCCTTCAACCGCCTCGCAAGCTCAAGATAGTCCTCCCTCGTATACCTGCGGTTCATTGCCTTCAATATCCGCGTGCTTCCCGACTGTACCGGCAGGTGGATGTGTTTGCATATCTTCGGGCAGTCGGCCATCGCACGGATGAGTTCGGACGACACGTCCTTGGGATGCGATGTCATGAAGCGGATGCGCTCTAAGCCGTCTATCCTTGCAATGTCCAGCAGCAGGTCCGCAAATCCGTAGGATTCTCCCAAATCCTTTCCATAGGCGTTGACGTTCTGCCCCAGCACCGTAATCTCTTTTACGCCGGTTGCCGCGACTTCCCCGGCTTCGCGCAGGATATCACCGGCTGCGCGGCTGCGCTCCCGCCCGCGCACATAGGGCACTATACAATAGGAACAAAAATTATTGCACCCGTACATGATGGTCACAAAGGCCTGCGCGCCCCCGGCTCTGCTGACCGGCACGCCCTCGACGATCCCGCCGTCTTCGTCGTATACTTCGAATACGTGTATCCGGTTTTCCAGCACGCGCAGGAGCATCGCCGGGAAACGGTGCAGGTTATGCGTGCCGAAAATGATGTCAACAAACGGAAAGCGCTTTCGTACGCGCAGCGCGACATCCTTTTGCTGCATCATGCATCCGCAGACGGCGATGACCAGCTCCGGTTTCTCCTGCTTCAACGCCAGTAGCGCGCCCAGATGTCCGAACACCTTGCTTTCGGCGTGCTCCCGCACGCAGCAGGTGTTCATGATGATCAGATCGGCAGAGTTTACATCTTCTGTTTTAGAGTAGTCCATCTGTTCAAGCATGCCCGCGAGCTTTTCGGAGTCATGCACGTTCATCTGGCATCCGAATGTTTCTATATAAAAACGCGGTTGCAACGGTCTCATCATATCCTGCACGCTTTGTATGATCAGGGATTCATTTTCGGTAAAAATATGCGTTTTATCGTTCCGGTTCAAATAATTATGCGCTCCTTATGGCAAAGAATATCTGTTTCACATTATAGCTTTTAAGGCGAAGATAGGCAAGCGGACGAATCCGCGCATGGATGGCAGGATGTTTTCCTCTCATGTATTTCCGGCGCGAAACAACTCTTTTTACGTCGTCGTCAATTAAAAAATGCGTGTATTCCTGCATAGCGGAATTATAACAAATCACCGGTTGACAACGGCTTTCATTTACTGTATATTATTATACGTCGCTGAAATGCCGAAGGCGGTAATCGCCATGCGGCGGGGTGTAGCGCAGTCCGGTAGCGCACGTGCTTTGGGAGCATGGGGCCGGGGGTTCAAATCCCTCCACCCCGACCACACGCAACATGGCCCCTTGGTCAAGCGGTTAAGACACCGCCCTTTCACGGCGGTAACAGGGGTTCGAGTCCCCTAGGGGTCACCACCTTTTATTTTTGTGGGCCTTTAGCTCAGTTGGTTAGAGCAACCGGCTCATAACCGGTCGGTCCGGGGTTCGAGTCCCTGAAGGCCCACCAATTTGGCCCGGTAGTTCAGATGGTTAGAACGCCAGCCTGTCACGCTGGAGGTCGAGGGTTCGAGTCCCTTCCGGGTCGCCATCCTGCCTCGGTAGCTCAGTCGGTAGAGCAAGGGACTGAAAATCCCTGTGTCGGTGGTTCGATTCCACTCTGAGGCACCAATTGCGTTCCTTGCTGGTGTAGCTCAATTGGCAGAGCAGCTGATTTGTAATCAGCAGGTTGCGGGTTCGAGTCCCATCACCAGCTCCATTATATACCCTTGGAGGGGTTCCCGAGCGGCCAAAGGGAGCAGACTGTAAATCTGCCGTCATCGACTTCGGTGGTTCGAATCCACCCCCCTCCACCACATGCGAGAATGGCGGAATTGGCAGACGCGCTAGATTCAGGTTCTAGTAGTCGCAAGACTGTGCAGGTTCAAGTCCTGTTTCTCGCACCAAGCATAAAGCCCCTGTTTACGGGGCTTTTAATGTTTTGGGGAATGCGCTCTCGGGTGATTCAAAAGAAATAGGAAATACAAAAACAGCGGTTTGTTGTCGCCAGAATTGGGGTCAAAAACAAGCACAGGTCAACGCCATATGCGTGTTGCGAGGAACGTCCCCGCAACACAGCCAACCAATACCTTTTCCTCTCCTGCTGCCGCAATGCGTCCCAGAAAATAAATCGTCATTATAAGGCCGAATATTACGATTTAAGAAAGCAATTTACCGTGTGATTTCCGTTTTTTTTCGGTGTTGTGTAATTGTTATTTGCGAAGGTACGCATCAATCGCCTTTGCGGCGCTTTTCCCCGCGCCCATGGCGAGGATGACGGTGGCGGCGCCGGTCACGGCGTCGCCGCCGG
>JBMOLJ010000104.1:0-4080 GCA_049324235.1 Bacillota bacterium | reverse complement strand
GGAGATGAAGCTGAAGGAGGCCGCAAAGAAGATCGAGGACAGCATCCTTGAAACCCTGACGTATATGGATTTCCCCTATGCCCACTGGTCGAAACTGCGCAGCAACAATGTGATTGAACGTCTGAACCGGGAGATACGCCGCAGAACCCGCGTCGTGGGCACCTTCCCGGACGGTAAATCCGCACTGATGCTGGTTTGTGCCCGACTCAGGCATGTTGCCAGCAAGGCTTGGGGCACCAGGCGATATATGAGCATGACCCACCTGGAGGATATGATGAAAGAAGAGGCCGGTTCAGCTATCAGCTAGCAGCCGGCCACCAGGCGGCAACCAATTTGCGAAATTTTCTTGACGGTACCTCCGGCGTTCGTGATGATTCTTGGGTCTTCCCGCGTCAAATATGTTGAGTTTGCCAGCCGCTGCGACCTGAATAGTCTGCAGCGCTGCATTGTGAATGCTTTTTCGTACTTTGGCGGTGTGCCGAAGGAAGTCCTGACGGATAACATGAAAACCGTCGTTGTAGGGCGTCAGGCCGGTAAGCCAATCTGGAATACCCGATTTGAAGATTTCGCCGCAGATATAGGGTTCATCCCGAAGGTATGCCGACCGCGGCAGCCTAAAACGAAAGGCAAGGTGGAACGGCTCGTCCATTACGTGAAGAACAACTTCCTGCCCGCCAGGAAATTTGAAGACCTCTCCGAACACGGGAGCATTATTCTGACAAGCAACAAGTATTTCAGCGACTGGGGCGAGCTGTTGAATGATACGGTAATTGCCACGGCCCTGTTAAATCCGGCGTTCAGGTAACGCCGCCGGCGAATGTCCCAGCGGTAGTGTGACCGGCGAATGTCCCAGCGGTAGTGACCGGCGATAATGTACCGGCGTTTTTGGGTCATTTTTGCCCGGCGTTTTAGGTCAAAATGGTTCCGGCGTTGACAGGAAGGCACGTTCATAATATTCCACGCCTGCTTTTAACAGAGCAAGCAGAAGCAGGGGCGCGTCGCACAGGCACCAGCTAAATACATCCACACCCGCGCCGCCAAAATGCTTTGGCACATTGGTCACAGACTGATAAATACCGTGATCGTCCTTATGCTTTAGAATTTCATCGATGGCATCTTTGATTTCGGGAACTTCCGTACTGAATCCGATATCCAGCAGAAATAACAGCTTGTGTATCGGCAGCTCGGGATTTTTATGATTCGTCACCGGCGTGCTATGAAAGACCGAAACGTCCGCAAGATACTTTTGGATACGGCTATCCGCCAACGCAGCGTTTCTGAGCTCAAAAAGAGTGCCCTCTGGGTCGTTACATAAATTACGATGAATCGCATATTTCAGCCAGCCGTCGCTGCGTTCCAAGAGCTTTTGATATTCCATCCTGCAATCACCTACTTCTCACCAAACTCAAGTTATTTCATAGCCATACCTTTATCGATGGCTTCTTGAATAATTTTATGGCAGCAAACGCCAAGCGGATTATTCTCTTTGCAATTGGAATTTTTCATCGCTCCGGTAATGGCGTTCACTTCCATAACCGTTTTTGCCCCATTCTTTATAACTGCTTCAATTACCTGTTCTTCTGTGACCTTGCTGCAATAGCATGCATACTTAGGATTTGCGTCTTTTTTTAACCAGATAGGAACAGTCACCTGGTCTTTCAAGAATGTCGTTCCATTGTCCAAATCATAGTAAACCACATCACAATCTTCATTCATGCAGATCTTATATTTGTCTCCTGCTACATTTTTGCAATGGTTTTCTGCCACCAGATGTTCAACGGTTACCTTGCCTACAGATGTTCCTTCGTTATTGCAGACGGGGCAATTATTTGCCTTGGTCATATCTGTCACTTCTTTGATGCGCCCACAACAGCATTCATTATTTAAATTCATATTCAAAACCTCTGTTTACATAATATTTAAATGTCGAGATTGATTTGCGTATCCAACCTAACCACACAACCCCGGCAAAATCAAAAAAACATCTAAACCGACCACTCGCGAACACATGTTATCCAAATTGACCACTCAGCAAACGCTGACATCTAAATCGCTCTGTCACGTTCAAAATCGTGCCTTTGGACTTGTTTCCACGAAGTGATATTTTCACGATTTTAGTACATCAGATATTTTCTCTAAAACCTTGAAAAGCCCTTATTTGCTGGACTTTTTCTACACTCACTCTTTTACCCTTGACATCAATACTACCGTCTCAACGTGCAACGAGAGCCTCATTCCGATGTCTGGTCTGTATTTTTCGTTTTGTCCGTTCGCGGGGATAGGTCGAGCATGGTTTTTATGGGTATTATCGGTTCGCGGGAACAGGTCAATAGTTTTTGCTCGTTCGCGGGAATAAGTCGATATATGTTCAAATCCCGCCGATTTCACTGGCAAAGGCTGATTATTTTGATACAGTTTCATTCTACAGATAAATTGTAAGCGCGGTTTATGTTTCGTGTGTGAATTTATACCAGCGGCAGCAGACGTCGCGGAGCGGCTCATCGAGATATGTCCATGCCTTATCCTTTATCCATTCCGGAATACCATAAGCTGCTTCAGCAATGCTACCCGTTATGGCAGCAAGTGTGTCGCTGTCGCCGCCTAACGAGATGGCGTTTCGAATCGCGTCCTCAAAATTGGTGCTTTCGAGAAAAGCTATGATTGCCTGTGGCACGGTTTCCTGACAGCTTTCGTTGAAGCAGTAGGTTGGGCGAATCTCGTCCAGGGTTTTGGAAAGGTCGTAGCCAAGATTTTTCTCTATCAGCTTTTTTATTTCAGCTTTCAATTCGTCAATCGACCACGGCTCACTAAAGTCGAAAGCATGACCTTCGGCATAGAACCGGCACAAGAATATTGCTGCTGCCGTGGCTTGTGCGCCTTTAATTCCTTCGGGATGATTGTGTGTTACCTCGGCAGAGCGAGTTACCGTATCCCAGCCGTTTGATGGCCAACAACCGGTTCTAGCGTAGAATCCGCAGTTCATGACCCATGCGCAGGGTGACACGCGCATCGCCGATCCGTTGCCCCAACTGTTATACGGCTCGCGTTCATCCGAGTTCAACCAACTGCCAAATCTTCCGCCATAACCAGCGTTGGGATACAACCGTCCCCATTTCTTATAGGCAGCGATAAAATCATCCTTTTCGCCGCCGTTCATCAGAGCGTCAGCAGTAGCGACGGTCATCACGGTATCGTCCGTGAAAAAGCAGTCGTCTCTGAACAGAGGAAAGTCTTTCGTCTTGATATTATGCCACTCATAGACGGAGCCTACGATGTCGCCAATTATAGCACCCAGCATTATTTTCGACCTCCTCTGCGTTTATAATCCTTTTGAATCTCGTCATTCCACCCCTCCGGCATGGCAGCACATTCTCGGAACGTGGCAACCGCTTCGCTCATCACGCGGAAGTTGAGCTCTACGCCCTCGCTGTCAGCGTGGTAGTTCTGAGCGCGGTCTGCAGAAATCCCGAACCGTCCTGCCGTTTCAACAGCGTCGATGTTTGCCCCGAGAAAGATAAACTCCCATCCGTACTTTGTCTTCTGTCGTTCTATCTGAGCCTTGATCTTTTCTGCTGAGTATTCACGGCTGGAGTTTTCCTCACCATCTGTGATGATGATGAACATCACCTTTTCAGCGCGATATTCCTCGGCGGTATGTTTCTGGGCATTACTGATTTTATGGATTGTCCTACCGATGGCATCAAGCAGCGCAGTTGACCCACCAACCTGGTACTCCTTCTCTGTAATCGAGCTGACTGCCTTAATGTCGATGCGGTCGTGGAGCAGCTCATAGTTGTTATCAAATAACACGGTTGTGATATGACATTCACCTTCAACCATCTGTTGTTTGGCAAGCATCGAGTTGTAACCACCTATGGTGTCGGTTTCCAAACCACCCATAGAGCCGCTTTTGTCCAATATAAATACCAATTCAGTTAATCCTTTTTTCATTGCCATGTCCTCCTTAAGTTTTATTGTGACTTAAGGATAACAATTTCAGCGAGGCATCCGGTCGCTTTTCAAGCGACATATCAGTGTTATAAATCGAGTTTTGCGAAGTGGTTTCTCCATGGGCTTTGG
>JBMOLJ010000103.1:0-34632 GCA_049324235.1 Bacillota bacterium | reverse complement strand
TGGACCACAGGGAGCGACGGCGCGCCTATATGCTGCTTCGTCAAAAGCTCCACGCGTCTGAACGCGCCCCCAACTTCAGACAGCGGCGCGGGGACATTGTATTTATTTAGGCCGAGCCTTGTAATTAGCTTGCCAATGGGGAATTTTTTATATGCGTAATAGGGATGGGCCTGTTTCGGCACGGCTTTATGCGGATTCTTGACGCCCCTTTGCGTAAGCTGGTCCTTGAGCAGGCTGTTGAGCTTCCATGGCTGCAGGTCCATGACGCAGGCATACTCGCACAGGCGGCAGCCGCTGCACAGAAAAGCCGTGGAAAGCACATCGTCCGGGGCGCAGACCGAGCCGTAGCTTGCGATGCGTATGAGCTTGTTCGGCTCCATGGAGTGCCCAATGAGGTTGCGTGGGCACACCTCCGTACAAAGGCTGCAATGCATGCAGGCCGTCCGGGCTTCGCGGAGCATGGCGTTCATGTCCTTACCCAGCGCGCGCACCAGGCGGTGGTCTTTTGGCAGCACGATAAGTGCTTTTGTCGTCTTGGTAACGGGGTCCTCGATACTGCTGCACAGCTTGCCCATCATGGGGCCGCCGTTGATCACCACATAATCGTTGACTGTGGCGCCGCCCGCAAGCGCTATGCACTCGCGCACGGTGATGCCCAGCGGCACGCGCACCGTTACGGGACCCACGACCTCGCCGGTGACGGTGACGTACTTATCGGTTACAGGGCGGCTAAAATCCATGTACTCGGATATCTGGAGCATGGTCTCCACGTTGGAGACGATAACGCCGACATTCAGAGGGATGCCGCCCTCGGGGACGATGCGGCCGGTCACGTCGTACACCATCACCTGCTCATCGCCCGCGGGATAAAAGTTGCCCATTTTGAAGATGCTGAGCTGTGGATATGCGGGCAATTCTGCTTTCAGCGCATCGGCCGCGTCGTGGTAATGCTCCTTGAGCGCCACGATGCCCTGCTTCGCGCCCACATGCTTCACCACGGCTGAGAGGGCGCGGAGCAGTTCCTCTGCGCGCCTGGCCATGAGCTGCTGGTCCACACGGAGCAGGGGCTCGCATTCCGCGCCGTTGACGATAACGATCTCCGCTTTGGCGTTGAGCTTCACGTGCGTAGGGAAGCCCGCGCCGCCCGCGCCGACAATACCGGCTTTCTCTATAAGACTGACCAGATTCATATCCATTGAATCACCCTCTATTTGATATCAAACCCGCCGACGAGAACGCATCTTCTCCTGCGGCAGAAAGTTCTGGGGGACGTCAGGCCCTCGCCGGTCGGCCCCGCGATGGTGAACGTGCCGTAGCCTTCGCCGCCCACTCCGATGCCGGCATAGGAAGGCCCGTTCTTTACGAATATGGTCGTCTGGATAAGTTTGGCCATTTTGGTGAGTTTATCGACATTCTTCGAATGCATGATTGCCGTGTGGCGGCAGCCCTGCTCCAATTTTACGGAAAGGTCAATGCCCTCATCCACGTCCTGGACACGGACGATGGGGAGTATGGGCATCATCATCTCTTCCATGACGAACGGGTGGTCTTTATCCGCCTCGAATATGATGACGCGCGTATCGGATTCGGGCTGCACGCCCACTTTTTCCAGCAGATATTTCGCGCTCTTTCCCACAAAATCGGGTTTCGGATGGCCTTTTTCATTGGTGACAAGTTTCAGCAGCGCCTCGACGACTGGCGGGTCTATCTCGAAACCGCCGTTTTTCTTCATGTTGAAGATGAGATAATCGGCGACGGAATCCACGACGACAACTTCCTTTTCGCAGGTACACGGGAGGTTGTTGTCAAAAGAACAGCCGTCCATGATATCCTTCGCGGCTTTCTCGATGTCGGCCGTCTCGTCCACCAGCACGGGGGGATTGCCCGCGCCCGCGCCGATTGCTTTTTTACCGGAGGTAAGCACAGCGTTTACCGCGCCCGGCCCGCCTGTGGCAACCAGCATGCGCACATCGGGATGCTTTAGCATGACGTTTACCTCTTCCAAGCTGGGATTGGCGATAGTGGTCACAAGATTAGGCGGCGCACCGGCCTCCCGCAGCGCCTTATTGATGAGCGCGACGGTGAAATGGGAGGTTTTTGCGGCTCTAGGATGCGGGGAAAACACTACGGAGTTTCCGCCCGCGAGCATGCCGATCGAGTTGCATAAAATGGTTTCGCTGGGATTGGTGGTGGGCGTAATGGCGCCGATTACGCCGAAGGGGGAATACTCCAGCAGGGTCAGCCCGTCATCGCCCGTAATCGCCTCGGCATGCAGATCCTCCAAACCGGGCGTTTTGTCGATGGCCAGGCGGTTCTTCATGCATTTGTGCTCGAAATTGCCCATGCCGGTCTCCTCCACCGCCATGCGCGACATCGTCTCGATGTTCGCATCGGTGCCTGCCTCTTTGCGTATAGCTTCCAGAAAACGCGCACGGTCGTTCAATGAGCACTGCATGTATTGCTTCTGTGCGATCACGGACGCCTCGAGAGCCTTTTCCATCGAGCCGAAAACGCCCTCAGGCAGGACGCCGCCAGACGCGGCAGCGTCCTGCGCAGGCTCCATCTGAGCCAGCACCTTTTTTACAATATCTAATAAAACATTCTCATTCGCAACCATTCTATTCGTCCCTCCCTTGAATTTTATTGAGCGCATAGGTTGCTATCTCCATATCCTGTTCCACGGTTCCGCCGCTCACGCCGATACCGCCGACAACCTCGCCGTTTACCGCGTAGGGGAATCCCCCGCCGAACAGCACAAACCGGTTGTCGTTGGTGGTCTCCAGCCCGCGAAGGGGAGCGTCCGGTTTGGACAGCTCGCCCGCCACATCGGTGGGGAGCTTTAATGCGTTGGCCGTATAGGCCTTTTTCATAGCTATATCAATGCTCGCGATGAGCGCGCCCTCCATCCGGTTGGCGAGGATGAGGTTTCCGCCCTGATCGACAGCGGCGAATACGATGGAAAGATTGATTTCACGCGCCTTTTCCTCGGCATAGAGGGCCAATTTGCGGGCTGTATTGAGGTCGAGCCGGGGCGCGCAGCCGTTTGTTACAGCGTTCAGCTTTTCCACGACCTTGTCTTTGATCATACGCACTTTTACAAGTTCCTCCTCTCGCCGGGCAAGGGCAAACAGGCAGTCGGACAGGCGGTTGATATAGCGGCGCAGCTCATCCCGCACCGGTTCGCCGCTGTTGTGCAGCTCTACGATATGGCGCTCGGCCCTGCGCACGACCGTGCGGGCCGAGTGCAGCGCGGCGGAAAAACTGTTGACGCCCGGGACGGCAAATCCGCGCGAATCACCCACAAAATCCATGCACGCGTCGATAATGCCCTCAAGGTACGTGATATCGTCCGCGCCAATCCTGTCCTTCAGCATATCAAACCCTTTTTCATCGCTTGCAAGCTCGGCGGCTACGCTGAAAAGACGGCGCTGTATGGCATTCAGGCGGCAGCGGGCCTCTTCATCGGAACTCAGCGAATACGCAAGGCCAATCATGGAATTTGCTTCGTCGATGGTACCGTAGCAGTGCAGGCGCAGGCTGTCCTTATGTACGCGGGTGCCGCCGAACAGGCCGGTCGTTCCCGCGTCTCCGGTCTTGGTATATACCCTGGACATCAGTTTCCCCCCTCAGCTCTCGAGCTTGGCATCGTCGACGATGCCCACGATGGTCACATCGGTAGGCGTATTCTGAAAGCCCTCAATATTCCGCGTTGCCGAGCTGCCTATTACCAGCAGCACGATATCTCCCGTACCTGCGCCGACGGTATCCACCGCCACGATGGTTTCGTGCCCGTCCTTGAAGCCATTGTTTGTGTCATCAACGGTCATATAGCGGATGATGAGCAGCTTGGCGCCGGTGAGACGGTCATCCTTGCGGGTGGAAACGACATTGCCCACAACTTTCCCCAAATACAATGGTATCCCTCCTCAAAACGCACTAATTCGAGCGTACGATGCTTATGCCATATCGCGCGGCATGGTCGCTGGCCAGTTGGGTCACGATGGCGTCCCTGCCGACGGTTATGCGCCCGCCGGAAGGCGTAACCATCAGATCGGCCAGTCCGACAATCTTTTTGCCTGCGGCTGATTCCGTGTATACCGCGGAACGCGGCGCATCCTCTACAATCGCCTGGCCCAGGCTGCGGAGTTTTTCAAAAGCCGTCCGGCAAACCTTTTGTTCGAAGTTTCTTGCGCTGGTCAATACGACGCCATACTCTTTAATGGTCTGAAGATTGCGGGATAATGCGCTGGCATAGGCTGCGGGAATCTTTCCGGCATATTTTTCCATGCGCTGTTTGGAATTGGCACAGCAGCCTTCCACCGTTGCGATAACGAGCTTTCCCATCATCAGCGACTTGGAGATTGCATCGGCGATAACGGTATCGCTGATGCAATGGGCCACTTTGGCCGCCGTATTGACGGTAAGCGTAGGCACCAGGATGAGCTCGGACGTTGCCCATACATCGCTGCCAGCCTGGTCCTCGAGATACACTGCATCGGACTTCAACACGTCCTTTACCTCGTCCACGCCGATGATCCTGCCCGCGCTCCTTGAAAGCACGGCGCTTATATTAAAGCCGTTGCCCTGTAAATTGCGCAGGGCGTCCATGACGAAGCGGATGTCTAAAAGCGCGCCTGTAAACAAGGCGGTAGCCGTAATGGGACGCGCGTTGTACCGGCGGAACACTTCTTTGATGATGGCGCGCGCGAACACCTCATTGACGGTCTCCTCGATGATGCGCCTTAATTTCTCCCTGTCCATATCCTCACCCCCTGCAATTCATCGCGATGCCCAGCGGTGTTACCAAGAGCGGATGCGCCGGCTTGATGGTCCTTACGCCGATTTCATGCTCGAATACGCTTTCGAACTTTTTGAAACAGCATGCCCCTCCGACAACGTATATCGTCTCCACGTCGTATCCCTGGATAAAGCGTTTTACAATGGAAGCCATTTTCTGGACAACCGGTTTTACGATGTTGAACACGTCCCGCTCGTATTCCGGCTTTTTCTTCATGGTCTCCGCCTCTTCAAAGGAAATCTTGTAAAACCCGGCGAGCACGAGGCTCATATGCGTCCCGCCGGTAGCCTCGTCGGCGGTGTAGACGACCTGCCCGTCCTTTATGATTGAGATTCCGGTGGTGCCGCCGCCCACATCGACCACGGCGCCGTCGCGGATACCCAGAACGGTGGCCGCCGCCGTAGGCTCATCCACCACATTGTCCACTTCAAAATCGGCGGACTCGACCACGTTGGCGATAACCTTAATATTGCCCTCAATGATCCCCGGCGGTATCGCACAGGCGGCACGGTCCAGATTGCGCCCGACGATCTGCTCTATCCGGTCCTTGAGCCGCTGTACGATGCGCGTGGCGCCGATATAGTCCACCACCACTCCGTCCCGTACGACGGATGCCTCCTCCAGCACAGTCGCCACGGGGGAATTGTTTTCGTCCACAACCGAGATCACGATATTCGCCGTGCCCAGGTCGACGCCTGTTTTAAGGCTCCCCTCAAATGGGTTGCAGCGTTTTTCAGCAAACAGTGTATGGCATTCTTCGATAACTGCGTTGGCCGCCGTGAGATCCATGCTGTCACGCTCCCGGTACGATGATGGTCGCCAGGCTGTCGTTGACCGCGCCCGACGCGTTCGCCTCGTCGGTGTCCAGGTGCAGCTCCGGTGCGGATGCATCCGTGATGCGCAGCGGAACGTTTTTAAACACCGTCCGGCGCGCATCGCTCCCCACCAGCACGTCTACGACCTGTTTATCCGTATAACCGTATTCCTTTGCAATTTCCGGCGTCATATGTATGTGCCTGAGCGCAATGATGCAGCCCGCGTCCTTTGTTACGCTTCCCTTCGGGCCGATCAGTTCAAAGGAGGCGGAACCCTTCAGGTCGCCCGAAATGCGCACCGGCGGCTTCACGCCCAGCTTAAAGCTGTCGGTTACGGATATCTCGGCCTGTGTCACGGGCCGCTCTGGACCGAGTATGCGCACGTTTTCAATGGAGCCCTTGGGTCCCTTTATGGTAAGCACTTCCCCGCAAGCGTACTGCCCGGGCTGTTTGAGCGCCTTCATGGGCGTGAGCTCGTATCCCTTGCCGAAGAGTGCGGCAACATCCTCTTTGCTTAAATGGACATGGCGGTTGGAAACGCCGACGGGTATTTTCAGGGGAGGCTTTGCACAAAGCCTCTGGAGCACCTTTGCGGTGATAGCCGCTAATGTCTCCGGTGATATATTGTCTGCCATAGTGTGCCTCCATATCCTCTATAATCCATACGCTGCTACTTTTTCTTCTTCCTCGGACGCTGCCCCCCTCCGCCTGTGGAAGGCTTCGATGGTGGTATATCCTTCACGGGGATTTCCGTTGCTTCCGGCTGCGCTTCCTCCGCGGCGGGCGGTTCTTCGGCCACCGGCTGCGCTTCCTCCGCGGCGGGCGGTTCCTCTGCCACCGGCTCCGCTTCCTCAATGGCGGGCGGTTCCTCTGCCACCGGCTGCGCTTCCTTAATGGCGGGCGGTTCCTCGTTTATAGGTTGCGCTTCTTCAGCGTTGGGCAGTTCTTCGGCTGCCGGCAGCGCTCCTTCAGGAGGAGTATCCGCCAACTGCTCTTTGTCTTCCGCGACGGACGGCTCCTGCGTCATCGGCGGTTCCTCCATTGGAAGCGGTTGGGTAGCAGGAGGCATGGGCGTATCTGTGCCGACCGGTTGATAGCCTACGGTGTCGGCGTTTCGGATAAGCTTTTCCAGATTTTCGCTCGGACGGGGAATGACATGGGCCGAAATAACTGCGCTCATGCGGCTCGCTACAGCCTGCGCCGCCTGTACGGCAGCCTGTACGGCGCCCACGTCGCCCTCCACTTTGATGGTTACCATCCCTCCCATTTTCTTGAGTTCATAGCCCACCAGAGTGATGTTGGCGGATTTTACGGCCGCATCCGCAGCTTCGATTCCGGCTGCGAGACCAAAAATTTCGATGAGGCCCAGGGACTTTTTGGACATTGGTTCCCTCCTCCTTCACTGGTTTATATCATTGAATGGCATTCGTTTGACGAGACGGGCGGCGTTGATTCCCATAGAACGCATATGCCGCCTGCCGACCTCGCGGTTTATAATGTACAGGGGCGCCGAGCGGGGGAGCTTATCGAAGTGGAGCGCCACTTCATCCGCATTGATGCCCAGTCCCACCGACAGGCTTGAACTGAGGGCGGCTTCATAGGCAAGCTCCCGTATGTCCGTAAGGCTGCTCGGAACAATCTCAAAGGGTATGCCTTCCTCCTCGATGCCGTAGAGCATATCGGAAAAGCCCTCTATGGTTCCGGCATTTCCAGCGGTGTATATTTTTATGGACGGGGCTGTCGCCGTGTGTCTGTCTTCCTGCATAACGCCAATCACCCCTCAAGCGATAGTATGAGTCCTGTTGCGACGGCGTTGCGCGGGCCTTCTACGCCGCGGATGTTGGCGCGTCCGGCAACGATGTTATATTCCGAGAGCGCTTCGGTAACCATCTGCGGAATCTCGAAATCCAGAGCCGACCCGCCCACCAGCACCACGAACCCGACATCGCGCACATTGCCCGTGGGGCTCACCCGTGACAGGGCGCGCAGCGCATTGGTTACAAACACCTTTTCCTTGGCAGTGCGCCTAATGTTCCTGATCTTCTCCAGCGAGAGCTTCGTGTCAATGGGTACCATCTCCCCTTCACGGAGGATGACTACGCGCGCAAAGGTCCGGGGATCCAGCGGCTTGTCGAAGAACTGTACCGTTCCGTCTTCGTGGCGTATATGGAACAGGCTTTCCACCTTGGCAAGCGGATATTTCTTGATTTCCTCGGCCAGTTCGTTATCGTCCACGCCCATTTCAGTTTTTATAAGCATGGAAACCATGTTCCCGGCGCCGCCAAGGTGGATGGAAACAATGTCACCGGCCCTGTTGATGATAGAGGCGTCGGTGGAACCCGCGCCCATGTCGATGATGGCAAGGGGCTTTTCGGTCCCCGGCGTGGTCAGCGCGCCGCGTATGGCCATATCAGCCTCCACGCCGCCCACCTCGACCCTGACGCCGATCTTTTCGGAAAGCTCCCAGGCGATTTTCTCCATCTGCAGACGGTCGGCCTTGACCATGGCGGCAATGCCCACGGCGCTCTCCAGGGAAAACTCCTGCGCTATGCCGCCCCGCACCATCCGTGGCACGAATGTGTCCACAGCCAGGATGTCCTGTATCTTGATATTGGACGGGTGCTGGTTCGTAAGGTTGCTCATTACCTGCCGCACGCGCTCGAGCATGCCGCCGGCGTTGGTGCCGGCCTCGCCCCGTACGTCCTCTAACGGAAGAGACTTGGCCTGCGCTTCCATAATTTTCTCCGCGCCTTCCTCCACATTGACGCTGACGGTGCTTCTGCCGGTGAATATGATCATTCCGGCCGGTATGCGCCGCTCCTTCACATCACCCTGGGGCGTCTTAATAACTACAGCGGAACGGTTGCCGATCAGCGCGCGGGCGATAGGCACGATTTGGCGCGTATCATCCGCGTCAAGCCCGAACAGCGTGGCAATCCCGAAGGGATTTGAGAGCACCTCCACGACGCTGCCCGGCTGGGCGACCTCAATCGCGGCCTGCATCCCCAGCGGGACTTTTTCGATCAGCATGACCTCGTCCACGATGGGAACCTTTTTTTTCAGCCGGTTGTTGATGAGCACGCCGTCATCACCCTGGGCGATGATCCCGACGATGTTATACCGGTCCATGCAGGCATTTACGCTGTCGGCTGCCTCTTCGAAGTGTATTGTCTTGGGTATGACGGCAATGATATCCACACCCTGCGGCTCCTGGTGGATGCGCTCTAAAAGCACGGTCTTGCCGATGCCCACGCCCACTCCGCCGGGGGTGGAAGGGTTGTGCCCAATCATCGTGGACTCGGTGATGATGGTCTCGGTAATGGTCTCCATGGCCACGTCGCCGATAACCGGCGCCGCCTCGTTGACTCGGATGAGATCGAGATCGGCCATCTTCAGACCGGCCTTTTTCAGCGCATCAGTCAGAGACTGAAATACGCCGTGGATATTCTGCGTGGTTCCCTTGATCCCGGTTGTCGGCACGGTAGCGCTTGAAAGAAAATCCATCCGCTTATCATCGTGTATTCTTGCCAGCGCTACCTCCGTGGTGGCATTGCCGATATCGACACCCGCGACAGTCTTCATGGATGCACCTCCGCCAAAGCTGTTTGTTCCTTATAAAATGGTGTGCGCCTGATTACGCCCGGCGCACCCGGCACAAATCCATGCCGTCCCGCCCCCCTCTATGGCGGCGGGTCGGCATGCAAGGGAGAAATCAGTCTTTCTTCAAACGCCCGCGTACTTCGTACACGTCGGCAGCCTCGCGCACGAAAGCCGCGCAGATATCGGCGCCGTAGCCTTTGAGTTCGTCCGCAATGGCGTAAAGCTCGCTCTTTGTGGAACGATAGGGGCGCAGCGCATTGTAGATTTCCAAAAGACGCTCGTCGGGGACCGCAATCAGCTCCGCCGCACGGCGCAGATTGCCTGCAAACGCGTCGCGGTGAACGGACTCCGCCACCTGCGCCTGCATCTCCAGCGTTTCGGGTGCGATACGCACGTCCTCAGCGGTGACTTCGCCGCTGATTACTTTATCCAGTGTCAATTCAGTCAGTTTCTTGCCGGTGGGAGTAAGCACCTTCTCAGGAATCTTTTCTCCCAAGGGATACTGGGCCTTGGTCACGCCGCCGGTTGCGGATGCCTTGGCGGGAATGCCGCCCATCGAGGCCAAAACCTCTTTGACGACCGCCTGAATCAATTGTTCCTGATTCATCATAACACCTCCACTTTACTTGAATATGACCTTGAGTTCCTCAGGCTTCCTGTTGGCATCGCAGTGCTCGGTCTCCTTGATGTGAAGCAAAGCGGCGATAGCCTGATACTTCGGGCGAGCCATCTGGTCGTTACGTACAGGAACAGGAGCAGGAGATTCACCCTTGGCATACTTGGCGGCATTCTTTCCGATTGCCCTGAATGCCTCGGCATCGAGCAGCGGGCTCTGAGAGAACAGCTCCAGGTTGGACAGCGGCGCCAGGTCCTTCTGATGGATAACCGTGGTGCCTCTGGACTGAATGCCGATACCGATGCCCGAGCCTGACATCTTCGCAGCGGTATGGGATATGAAGGCAACATCGCTGGTGTGGAATACACGGATCAGACGGTAGGATACGCCCTCCTCCTCAATGCCCGCGATGACTTCCTTGAGAACATCATAGTGGGGCAGTCCAATGATGGTCTTTGTCTGTGAATCGCCGAACGCAGGAGCCAAGCCGATGACGACCTCGTCGGAGCGGGTGCCTTTTTGGGCCTCGCCCTGATTGACGAGTTCAAAGCCTTTAACTTCGCCCCGCGGGCTGGTGGCTGCAGCAGCGGGAGCATCAAATTCCTTCAATACTTCCTCGATGATGCTTTTTAGTGCTTTTTCATCAATATTCATCGATTTACCTCCTACTTGATACTGTCGGGGCTGATGGCGTTGGGGATGTTCTTAATCTCGTTCCAGCGCGCATCGCTGATAACATAGCCCGTCATCGGCCCGGCGTAGTTATTCGGATAGTTGACCGCACTTATGACATTGAAATCCTTGTCCAATATCGCGGACGTATGGAGGTAGTCTCCGGAGACGTGCTGCAGCGCGAGGCTGAGCATGCTCTGGGCAACATCCTGGAAGCCCGCCCTGTAGAGGGCTTTGACCATGTCGATGCCGGTAATCTTGCGCTCCAAAAGCCCCTGCGCCGCCTTCAGGTCTTCTACGACATTGCGGTCAGGCATATCCTGGCTGCCGCGGGCATAAGTTGCGGCCTCGACTTCCGCGTCAGTGATCTCGGTCAGTCCGAGTTCTCTAAAGAGCGCCTGCATGACGCGTGCCGCCTTGTTGCGTGCGGCAACTACCTCGTCCTCGGAAACCGGCTTTAAGCCGCCGTCGATTTTGAGGTCGCGCTGGATGACGTTCCAGTCGTCATAGTCGTCTGCATCCCAGTTGGACCCTGCGAACATGTTGTCGTAGTTGGGTACTGCGGAATAGCCGGAGCACAGGAAGTCCGTGCCGGGAACCATCTGCATGAGGGAACGCGCGACCCTTCTGAGGTCGGAGTGCGTGAATGTCTGGTCGTTGGAGGACGCGACCTCCAGGTCGAGCATGGCGCCGATCACGTTTTCGGCCAGTATGGCGCGAATGCCGCCGGGAACGCCCGCCGGAACGCCGACGCAGCTCACCGAGCCGTTCTGCGTGCCCTGCACGCCCGCGCCCTTGGTAACAAACAGACACCGGGCCTCAAGATACAGCATGGACTTGCCTTCGGCATAACCCATCTGGACCTCGGAACCGGTGCCGGATGTGAAGCGCATCTTCAGGCCGCGCGAAGCGTAGCAGGATGCGAGGAACGCTTTGGACCACGGCGTGTCGTCGCCGTCGATGAACACAGGCTCTGTGCCGTATACGGATACCGTTTCCGCATAGGCCGTGAAGCCGCGCATGCCGAGGAGCAGCTCGGTGGCTTCCTCTACGGCGCACTGGGTAAGGATGCCGGGACGGCCTACCTGCGCGCCGACCATAAGGGCCATGGCGTTAAAGGGCGCGTAACGTACGATGCCGACCGTGGTCTCCTGCTCGTCAAAGCCCCTGAGCGCAGCCTCGGCGGCGTCTGCCGCGATCTGTACGGGGTGGTCTTTTACGTTGGTGACGTGGCACTGGTTGGATGGGGCCAGACGCGCGCGCATCTTTGTCAGCGTCATCATCATCTCAAGGACGTTCATCTTAGAGAGTATCTCTACGACTTTTGCCGGTGTCATGGCTGTGGTGTATTTTACAATGGTCTCACGCGGTACATTGATATCGCACAGCATCTTCGCAAATTCCACGGAGTCGATTGCCATGGCTTCCTCGGCATAATCCAGCTTGATTGCGTAATCGGCAATGAAAGTATCCAGCATGTCGAAATCGGCCCTCTTCTTGCCGTCGAGCTCTGTGATCTTTCCATTTTCGATTTTAATGCTGGGCTTGGGATCGAAGGGGCTGTTCATAGCGATCAGACCTACCTCCGGCCACTCCTGTACGAAGCCGTCCTGGTTAACGGGCCTCTGCGCCAGATATTCAAAGCGCTTTGATTTCATAATTCACTTCACCTTCCTACCATTGTTTGGTTGGTTCTTAGCTTCGTCCCTTATTAGATATAAGGCGTAGTGACGGACTTAAGCTCTTCTCCGGTCATGGGTCCGAGCAGCTTCTTGCCCACTTCGCGCGCGGCGATGATGGCCTGGCGTACAGCGCCGGAATCGCCGGACACAAAAATAATGACCTCGTTGGAGAAGCTGGTGCCGCCTGCAGGTGAAGCGTATCCTACGAGATCCACGTTCGCGGCTTTCAGTGCGGTATCGGCCATGACCACGCCAATGGCGGCGGGAGCGCCGACGCTGATGCCGAATGCCTTGCCGAGGGGAGCGCCGAACGCCTTGTTGAGCGCATAGCTGGCGCGGGCGGTGTACTGGAGTTCAAGATGTCCGGCAGCCGAGCCGTAAACATCGCCGAAGGTGCGGTCGATCTCTTTAAGCGTGACTTCAACGGCGCGTTTCGCGTCCGATACGTCCTCGGCGCCGAAGATAATAAGGGAGCCGTGGCCGGCGCCGCCCTGGGTGTCGCGCGGGAGCTCGATCTTAAGGATCTCGGTGTTGGTGGCTTTTACCGCCTCGTCGGCAGCGAAGATGTGCGGGCCAGCGCCGGTGCGGGCGCCGACGATGCCAATGGATTTGTACTTCGTGTCGATACCCATTGATTCATGCAGGTGACTGTCCACATTCGCAATAACCAGTCCGATGGTGTCTCCGATGGGATTGATGCCTACGAATTCCGTCAGGCTGCAGTTGCCTATGGGAGCGGCAGGCTTGGCCTCGCCCACTTTCTTCATAACTTCGTCCATGATCTGGGCCATCAGTTCTTCTTTCATGATTATTCCTCCGTGTTATGAGATTTTGGTTTTGGGGACTTTAAGCAGCGTTCAAATCAGTCGCCTTGGGGAAGAATTTTCTCAACATCAGTGTGCGGACGGGGAATGACATGCACGGATACGACGGTTCCCACTTTTTCAGCCGCTACGGCTCCGGCGTCTGTAGCTGCCTTTACGGCGCCCACATCGCCACGCACCATCACGGTGACAAGCCCGGAACCAATTTTTTCATAGCCTACCAGTGCAACGTTCGCAGATTTGACCATGGCGTCAGCCGCCTCGATTGCACCTACCAGCCCTTTGGTTTCGACCATGCCCAGTGCTTCCTTCGTCATGTACGATTACCTCCTTTTAGTTATGGTTTGATGTGCGTTTTGTACTGTGTCATTTTTTACGGGATTGTGTCTGCTTTTTGCGCAGGGCACAAACATTGAACATACATGGAAATTTAGTATGCACATTATATCTTCATGTTTGTTGTAAAGTGTTGGTTAAATGCTATAAATTTTCTACGACATGCAAGCTTGACAATTGGTATTGCGGATATGTATTATGAAGAAAAATAGATGTTTATACTGTAAAATATGTCAAGATTGGAGTACAAAGAGAAGTATAAAGAAAAATAGCAAACTTGTTACAGTAGTTTTTTAAAAGTTTTTTCACTTAACAGCAAAAAAGTATCCCCCTACTCTACCTCACATTTCTTAAGGAGGGAGATGCCATATTATGAAGACCGTTATGCAGATCTCTGATTATATCGATATCGACGTACTCCAGAGCATCCAAAACCACTTTGCCATGGCAACGAGCACGGCCTCCGTTACAGTGGATTACCGTGGAGCGCCCATCACGGAATACAGTCGCTTTTCAACCTTTTGCGTCAAGCTGCGCAAAAAGGACCATTGCCGCGAGCTCTGCTACGAATGCGATGCGCACGGCGGCCTGCAGTCGGCCATCGCCTCACGCCCTTACATCTATAAATGCCATGCGGGCCTTGTGGATTTCGCCGTACCGATTATAGTATACGGAACCTATATCGGGGCCATACTCTGCGGCCAGGTCCGCCTTCCGCCCGAGGATGAGGGGAAGCTGAGCAACATCATCGACAGGCGGGTGGACTGGCTGGACGATCCCGAGCTTGTCGCAGCCGCGGCCGACATCCCCACCATCTCCTATGATAAATTATTGGCCGCCTCCAACATGCTTTACGAGATCGCCAATTATCTGGTACAGAGCAAGCTGATGAGTTATGACCGTGAGGAACTCAACCAGAAGCAGCGCAAGCTCATCGAGGAGACCCATAAACGGATCGAGCTCGAAAAAGCGCTTAAGGAAATGGAATGGAAGACACTCCAGCTCAACGTGAATCCGCACTTCCTTTTTAATGCGCTCAATACCGTCGGCAGGCTTGCCTACCTGGAAAACGCGCCTAAAACGGAGGAGGCCATGTACGCGCTCGCCGAGATCCTGCGCTATACCCTCCAGCGCTCGCGCACGACCATGGTAGCCCTGTCCGAGGAAATCGAGTTCGTCAAGAACTACCTCAAGGTCCAGTCTGTCCGCTTCGGGGACAGACTGCGCTACACGCTCGATATCAATGAAGACCTCATGGGGCTTGAATGCCCCTACAACACCATCCAGCCCTTCCTGGAAAACTGCATCAACTACGTCATCGAAAAGGAGCCGGACGGCGGCGATATCACCATACATGCACGCGCCGAAGGCAAACACCTGGTCATAGAGATTTCCGACAACGGCAAGGGCATAGACAGCGGCCGCATCCAGCGCATACTGGAAGGCGCCGAGTATCTGCGTCAGAATGAGAGCGGTTTCGGCATATACAGCGTTTCCAAGCGGCTGAACCAGGCCTATAACGGCGAGGCCTGGCTGCACATTGAAAGCGTGGACGACGGCTTTCCAGGCACGCGCATCATCATCACTCTGCCATTGAAGATGAGGTGAACACTCTATGGCAAAGGTGCTTATTGTCGAAGACGAAGAAATCGAACGCATCGTACTGCGCAAGATCATACTGGAGCATTTCCAGGACATTGAGCTCGTAGCCGAAGCGGTAAACGGCACGGACGCCATTGCCATGATCGAGGACCAGCCCTTCGACCTGGTCATTCTCGATATCAATATCCCCGGAATCAACGGCCTGGACGTATGCGAAACCCTCAAAACCAAATATCCCAATGCGCGTGTTGTCATTACGACTGCGTACAGCAAATTCGAATTCGCCTTCAGGGCCATCAAAGTCAAGGTCAACGACTATCTTCTAAAACCCGTGCGCCCCGAAAAAATCATCGATTGCGTCAGCGCCCTCATGGAGGATAAAAACACCGGCGAGCCTTCCCGCGACGAGCAGTATCTTCACAGGCTGAGCAAGTTCATACGGGAGCATTCCTACCGCAATACCGTCAAATGCCTGCGCGACACGCTTGATGATATCTATGCACGGTATACCGACCTGGCCTCCATCTCCCGCATCGTCCTGAGCATCGCCAACCGGATCGCCGAGACAGCCATGCTGATGGGACTGGATATTGAGTCCAAGCACCAGTATCAAATTTTCTGCCTCAAGGAACGGTTCGCTCCGTATGACAACCGCTCCGACATATACTATAAGCTGCTTTCCATGGTCAACGCCACGTTCGACGCGCTGATTCATTCGAACAAATACAACAAGAGCGACTTCAACGCGATCATCAATTACATCGAGCGGAACATCGGGCAGAATATCACGCTCAACGACGTGGCCTCCTACGCCTGCATCAGCACATACTACCTCAGCAAGGTATTCAAGCGGGAGATGAACGTGAATTTCGTTACCTACATCGCCGACCGCCGGATCGAGCTGGCCAAGGAGATGCTCCAGCGCACCGAGATACCCATCATGAATATCGCGATGGAGCTTTCCTTCAACGAGCCGAATTACTTCAGCCGCGTATTCAAGAAGAAAACCGGCCTTACCCCGTCTGAGTACCGCGACCAGTCAAAGGAAACCGCAATGCGTGCAGGAGGCTGACATATCTTATATGAACGCGAGCGTCCTTAGTAAATAAGGATGCGTTTTTTTCGCTCCGTCCATCGCACAGGGGCTGAAGAGGCGCCCCTGAAACGACAGCCGGACCGGTAGGAAAAATCCGTGAATATATCAAAGCGGCAACGGTGACTTGCCGCACCACGGCACACCCTCCTCGGGCGGTTCCAAACAAAAAACCCGTTTGCATACGCGTGCAAAAGGGTTTGTAATGGTTTTGCCTATTCATTACCATCCCCGCCCTCCGCAGGTCGTACTCTCTAAGCGATATTGGGCAGGCTTCCTGGCTCGGCCTCATCCTCCCCGGAAACCTTCCCGCCCTAATCGGACAGTGGCATGAACTCCGGCTCGTCGGCCATACAGTAGCGGGGGCTGCAACGGATTTCACCGTTTTTCCTATTATCCTGCATCAATCGCAGGCACCCGTATCGCATATTCAGTTCTAAGCGAATTATACTACATATTGTCGTATTCTCAATGATAAATTATTGCTCCCGGCTGAAACATTCCTGCTGTCGCGTACTGATAATTATCCGAACCCTGACCATCAGATGGCAGAGGCGCCGGACACGGGGTAACTGTTCGCGGCCCCGCCGTAATGCGGGAAAAGGCAGGGTTCCCCTGTCTGGGGATGCGGCACCTGCATAAGCTTTACGCCGTACACTTCATCCACCACATCGCCAAGCATCGCCTCAGGCGGGCCGTATGCCCGCAGGCGGCCGTTGTCCAAAAGAGCGATAGAATCGCAATAGTGCAGCGCCAGGTTGAGGTCGTGCAGCACGCACACGGCCGTCGTGCCGGTCCGGTCCGCCGACGCCCGCACCAACTCCATCACGTCCAGCTGATGCCGGATATCCAGGCTCGAAACCGGTTCATCGAGTATCAGCAAGGGCGTTTTCTGCGCAAAGGCGCGCGCGATGATGACCCGCTGCCATTCGCCGCCGCTCAGTCGTGTAACGGGACGGTCGGCCAAATGCCCGATGCCGCTGTGCGCCATGGAGGCGTGGGCTATCGCCATATCGTCGGCAGTCTCGCTTCTAAACCGGCCCAGCCACGGATGCCGCCCCATCAGCACCACATCCATCACGGTAAAATCAAAATCCAGCTGCGAATGCTGCGGAACCAGCGCCATCGTCCGGGCCAGCTCTTTGGGCGAAAACTTTCGCACGTCCTTTCCGCCGACCGATATGCTGCCGGATTTGGGGGACAGCGCCCCGCCAATCAGCCGGAGCAGCGTGGATTTCCCGGAGCCGTTCGGGCCGATGATGCCGGTTACAGTCCCCTCCTGCATGGAAAGGGAAATATCCGAAAGGACATCCTTGCCGTTGTAGGCAAAGCTCAGTGCGTTGATCTCGATCAGTGCCATCATGCTCTCCTCCAAACAGGATAGTCTTTATTTATTGCCCTTTCGCAGCAGGTAGATGAAGAACGGCCCCCCGATCATAGCGGTGAGCACGCCGACGGGCAGTTCCATGGGCGCGATGACAATGCGTGCAAGCAGGTCCATCACAAGCATATACAGTCCGCCGCCAATAAATGCAAACGGGAGCAGTACGCGGTGGTCGGGGCCCACGATAAGACGCATGCCGTGGGGCACCATCAGCCCAACAAAGCCTATGATCCCGCAGGCCGCAACTGCGGCCGAGACCGCCAGCGTGGAAGCCGCTATGATGATCAGGCGCACCCGGGGCACATGCACGCCCAGGCTCCGTGCCTCCTCGTCGCCCATGAGCATCGCGTTGAGGTCGCGTGTATAGAGCGTGCAGACCGCACAGCCGACGGCCACCAGCGGCAGGCACCAGGCGATCTTCTGCCAGGATGCGGCGCCGAAGCTCCCCATCAGCCAGGAGATGATGCCCGCCAGCTTGTCGTGGTTCATGACCATCAGCCCCTGCATGATTGCCACCAGGAAGGAACTGAGCGCCGTGCCCGCCAGCAGCAGGGACAGCAGGCTCGTTCGCCCCCTTACTCTCGAAAGCTGATAGACTATAAGCACAGCTCCCAGGCTCCCCACAAAAGCGGAGAGAGGGATCGAAGCTGTCCCCAACAGTCCGGCGCCGCCCGCGCCGGAGACCGTAGCAACTGTGGCTCCCAGACCCGCGCCCGCCGACACGCCCAGTATGCTGGGCTCAGCCATCGGGTTTTTGAACACGCCCTGCATGCACGTGCCTGAAACGGCAAGCGCGGCGCCGGTGAAGAAGGCCAGCAGCGCCCGGGGCAGGCGCACGACAGCGATGATGTTATACGCAAGGGTGTCGCTGCTTGCACGGCCGGACAGGATATCGCCCAGCACAGCGAGGGTCCGGTTCATCGAAAAGCCTGCGCTGCCCACCATGCACGATACGATGATCATCAGCACGCTTAAGGCTGCGATTACCGTTGCGGTGACAACGATACGGCGCTTGCGCAACGTGTAGGATTTCGGCAAACCGGTACCTCCCTTTCGCCCCGGATGCGGCGCTAAGCTGAAAATCGGACGGAAGACCCATTACTGGGTGGGATGCAGGATCTTTGCCATTTCTACCAGGGCGTCGACAATGCGGGGGGCGGAGCGGCTGGACGTATCGCGGTCAATGGCGTATACCTTGCCTTCTTTTACGGCCCGCAGGTCCTTATAGTTGGCTGAGGCCTTGAACGTATCCACATCAGTCTGCGTACCGGAAATCAGTATAACATCTGGATCATCAGCGAAGATCTGTTCCCTGGTGTAGCTGGGCCAGGGCGTATTAATATCCTTCGTTACGGAGTCGGCTTTCACCATCGCGAGCATGTCGGTGATGAAAGCGCCCTTTCCGCAGGTGTAATCGCCAGCATCGCCGTAGCTGATGACGTAGTATACTTTGGGCGTTTTCCCGTCCGCGGCGGCAATAGCCTTTGCTTCTTCCTCTTTTTGATGCATATCGCTGATGACCTTGGTGGCGTCAGCGCCGATGGCCTGCGCCGTCAGCTCGATTTTGTCATAAATATCCGCGTAGGAGGTTGCCTCGTTGACGACAACATTTGCGCCCATATCGGTGAGCTGTTTGACGACATCCTTCTGCAGACCCTGTGCGGCGAATATGACGTCCGGCTCGAGCGCCTGGATCGCCTCCAGATTGGGGCCGTTGAAATCGCCGACCTTGGGGAGCTTCGCCGTTTCGGCGGGATAATTGCTGTAAGAATCAACTCCGACGACCTTGTCGCCCATGCCCAGCGCAAACACGATCTCGGTGGCCGCGGCATGCAGGCACACGATGCGCCCGGCCTTTGCTGCGGCAGTGGGCGATTGCGTCGCGGCAGGGGACTGCTGTGCGCAGCCGAATAAGGATAATACCAGCAGTACTACCGCCAAAAGGCATACAATGCGTTTCATAGAATGTCCTCCCTCGTTATCAGTATAAAAAATCCCTTTTGCATTGTACGTGCAAAAGGGATACATAGCATAGCCGTTTCATACTATCCCCGCCCTCCGCAGGTCGTACAGTCTTGCGAAATAGGGCAGGCTTCCTGGCTCGGCCTCATCCTTCGCCGGAAGCCTTCCCATCCATAAAGAGGACAGTGACATAAATTCCGGTTCGTCGGCCACACAGTAGCGGGGGCTGCAACGGTTTTTACCGTTTTTCCTATTATCCTGCGTTAAAGCAGGCACCCGTTTCGCGTATTCGGTTTTTGTTTTATGTATCGTACCACACATTTATTGCGTACGCAAAGATAAATTTTTGCTCTTACCTGAAATATTTCTGTTGTTCGAGCACGGCACGCAATTCTATGAGGCCTTCCTGCGTAAAAGCGCTGACAGGGTAAATTTCCTCGACCCCGGCGAGTTCAAGCATTTCCCGGGCATATTCCACATCGGCCTCGGGATGGTCTATTTTCGTGACGATACCTATAACCGGTGCATTGAAAAAGGAACGGTAGCCGTTCGTAAACATTGCCTGCGTATCCGTCGCGCTTTGCACGAACGCAATGATGTCCGCGCCGGAGCCTGCCACCTGAAGGTATCCGCGCATCCAACGGTTTTCGGAGAATTCCCCGGGCGTGTCAATGTACCTGTCCACGTAGTCAACAGCCTGCGTTTTGCCGTATACCAGCGCCTCTCCCCTGAGCGCCTGTATCAGCGTCGTCTTGCCGGCTCCCGTGCATCCCATGAGCATTACGCGTTTCATGAGCGGGTAATGTTAGCCGGGGCAAAATCAAGTATCTCCTGCAAGGTGGAGATCACGGCCCGAAGGGCGGATTCAACGCTGGCCACATTTCCGGTGATGACCACCGAGCCGTTGAACCTGTCCAAAAAGCCCACTTCGATGTCCGCGGCCTTGGATGCGGTGTCGGCGGCGATGATCGCGCCCTCGGACGGGGTGATTGTCATGATGCCGATGGCGCTCTTGCCGTCAGGCACAAGCCCCAGCTTTTTGTATATGGACTGCTTCGGATTGGAGATCAGGTGGGCAAGCGTTATCTGCTTCCCCGGTACGAATTCCTGAATATACCGCGGTTTTTCGGCAGTGGTGAGCGGGGGCCTGGTTTCGTCCATAATAGGATACTCCCTTCTGAAACGGAAAATAACGTCATGCTTTATCCATGAAATCCTTTGCTGTCCCGGTCATCACAGTTATCATATCCTCAATCGTACGCACTCTTTTATGGTTCTCGAGTATATTGGCCGAGATGAGGGCCGAGAGCATTTTTGCTTTAACGCGAAGGCTTGGGTCTTTGATCACGTCGAAGTCAGGATAACCGCACATACCGGTGGTGCGGGTAAAGTTGGAGCAGGCGGCAAACCCGATCATCTCGTGGCAGAACGTATCGAGCTTTTCCTCAACATAGCCCGGCAGGTCGCGGTAAAGGGGCTTGGCATATCGCTCGAAAAGTTCGCGGTAACTGTTACAGTAGCAGGCGTATATATCGTGCAGCTTTGTCAAAAGGTATACCCTGAAGCGCCCGCATTCCTCTTCGGAAAACTCACGGCGGAAATGGAAGGCGGCGTACTCCGAGATGCAGTTCGCCGTCAGATACCCCATATCATGCGCTTCGGGGCCCATGAAGGTGTATTCCATGTCGAACACCTTCATGCTGTCCTGGTCGAGGAAGATATTGGAGGTGTGCAGATCGCCGTGTATCAGGCACTCCGCCCTGCGCATGAATATGTTGCGCATGCGCACCATCTCCTGCCTGAGCCGTACGCGTTTCCAGAAAAACGGGCCGATTAAATACTCGCGCGGGTCGGGATCCGGCAGCCCTCTTGCAAGGTCCGGGTCGGGCGGCAAAAATATGAAGGCTTCCATGATCTCGCGCATCTCCGGGTTCATGAACTTGGCCTGCAACCCCCTGAAAACCCGATCGGGCAGGTATTCAAGCGACGTAAAGAAGTTGCATGAGGCAAAATATTCGCCGATCTGCCTGGGGAAATTCGGGAATACCTTCATGCTGTTGAGTTCAAAGCGCATGATGCGCATACCGGAAAGGTCTTCCATGATGAAGATATTGTTTTCAGCATCCGAGTGACAGACCTTCGGGATATACTGCGGGCATATCGCGCTGCGGATGCGCAGAATATCGGCTTCCAGGCGGTTACGGCCCGCTGTAAGGCTGGAGGCCTCCTCCCCCCATATTCTGGCATAACCCCGCGCCTGCTTCACCACATAGGAGCGCTCTGCATCCCATACGCGGAAAACATAGTTGACGTAGCCGTCCCCGTCCGCCTGCGTGGCTCCGTCCCCGACGGCGTGCACGTTTAAAACGGCATCCTTTGGGAAGAGGGATGTCCGCGTCTGAATATATTCGGCCACATTCTCTTTTGTCAGGATCAAAGCAGGCATGGTCGGCACATCCAATTCTCCAGACTATGTACATTTTAACACCGCTAAACCGGCTGCAAAATGTATTTTGTTGTCTGCTGACAGCACAACGCCGCCCATTTTATCCCGGTTCGTCTCTGGCATCCTGAATGAAAAATTGTTACAATAGAACCGCATCATTCTTTCGTGACCTCAGGAGGGTGTTATGAAGCCGACGATCGACCATCCCGAGCCTCTGTATGAAGCCATCCGCGATGATATCATGACCGCGATCCGCGAAAAACGGCTCCGCCCGGGCGGACAAATTCCCACGGAACTCGAGCTGATGGAGCAATACAAGGTCAGCCGAACAACCGTGCGCCGCGCCGTACGTGATCTCGTGGAAAACGGCACCCTGATCAAACGGCAGGGCTTTGGCACATTCGTCAATGCCCCGCAATATACACGCCATCTTTTCAGTTTTATCAGCTTTACGTCCGACTGTCTTAATAACGGCCTTGTGCCCAGCACCGAGGTTTCCCCGGTGGAATGCGCGCTTCCGTCGGAGGGAGTGCGCAGCAGGCTGGATATGCCGGACGGCGAAAAGGTATACAAGTTCCACAGGCTGCGCTTTATCAACGGGGAGCCTGTGATGATCGAATGGAACGAGGTGCCGGAGCGTTTCGGTTTTATAGAATCCGAGACCCCTGAAACGCTCGGCTCGTTAATGCATGTTTTTGAGAAGAAGCACGGGATCATCGCCAAGCATTATAATTCCATCCTCGAGAGCACCTATGCGACCAAACAGGAGGCCAGGATGCTCAAAACCCGGGCAAACGCCCCGGTCATCATGATTGAGGGCGTCTGCTACGCAACGGACGATAAGCCCATGTACTACTTCAAGCAGATCATATCCAGCGAACGCTGCAAGCTCGATATCAGCGGGAGCAAGTATCCAAACAACGGGCAAGGCCTAGGAAGCTCGATTGGATGAGATATGCTTAAAACAACGTTTAAACAGGGACGGAAAACACCGTCCCTGTTTTGGCAGATAACCCGTTTTCTGTCATTCTGAGCGCGGCGAAGAATCTGAAAAATCCGTGTGACACAAAGATTCTTCAGTCGCTCCGCTCCTTCAGAATGATAAAAATACCTTCATCAATCTTTAGGGACGGCTCCCGCCGTCCCCTTCGCTGTTTAGCAGTTTCACTCTTTCTTTTTGACCTGGCCGTAGGTCTTGAAGCGCTCCATCATGTACGCCATCTCGTCTTCGCTCAGTATCTGCGGCTCACCTATAACCTTCGCGCGGTAATACGTCTCGCAGCATTCCTCGATCAGGCTCGCGATATTGAAGGCGTTTGCAATATCCTTTGCGCCGGCGACGAGGCCGTGGTTGGAAAGCAGCACGCAGTAGCGGTCTTTCATGTACTCAAAGGCGTTCTGCGCCAGTTCCGGCGTGCCGAAGGAAGCATAGGGCGCGCAGCGCACGTCCGGCCCGGCCAGCGCGATCAGATAGTTGGAGGCCGGCAGCCCCCAGCCAAGCGTGGCCAGGGTCGTAGCGAAGGTGGAATGCGTATGGACCACGGCATCAATGTCCCCGCGGTTGACATAGAAGATGCGGTGCAGCTCAAGCTCGCTGGAGGGCTTGCGCTTGCCCTCGGCGATTTTGCCGTCCTCTACCGAAACCACGGCGACATCCTCGGGAAGGGTCTCAAAGTAGTCCAGTCCACTCGGGCTGATGGCCATCAGCCCCTGGGCGCGGTTGCAGATGCTGATGTTGCCGCCGGTTCCCTTGGTCAGACCGCAGGTGATGAGTTTTTTGCCATACTCTACGATAAGTTCTCTCTCTTCCTGAATCAACATAAATCCGTTCTCCTTTTCACGGGCCTGTTCCTTACCGGATGCCCGCTGTGTATCTATTGTTGCCCGGCCTTACGCCCTGTACGCGTAGAGCAGAGGCTCGCCCGCGAAAAAGCGTTTGATGTCCGCAAGGATCATCTGGGTATGGTTGGTGATGGCGTCGGTGGTCGCGCCGCCGATATGGGGCGTGACGACCACCTTGTCTCCCAGTTCCGTGATAAAGGGATGGTCCTCGCTCAGCGGCTCGGCGGCAAACACGTCCAGCCCCGCACCGGCGATCCTGCCTTCGCGCAGGGCCGCAATCAGGGCTTCCTCATCCACGACCGCCGCGCGGGAGGTGTTGATGAAATATGCGGTGGGCTTCATGAGCGCAAACCTCTCCGCGCTCATCAGGCCTTTCGTCAAAGGCGTGACCTTTAAATGGCAGGAAACATAGTCCGAATTCTTTAAGAGTTCGTCCAGGCCTACCTTCTTCTGGCCCACGCAGTTCACATCCACCTCGCTCACATACGGATCATAGAGCAGAATGTTCATCCCGAAGGCCCTGGCGATATGGGCAACCCTTTTCCCGATGCTCCCGAAACCGATGATGCCCAGCGTCTTGCTCTTGAGGTCCATCCCCTTGAATATGGTATAGGGGCTGTCCTCGGTCACGTCCCAGACGATATCGTCGCGCAGGCCTTCCTTAGTCTCGTGGACGCGTTTTGCGGGCGCCAGGAATTTCCCGTCATGCAGCGCCTTATAGGCCTGCGGGATGTGTCGCGCGCAGCCGAGCATCAGCGCAATGGTCAGCTCCGCTGCCGAGTCCGAGTTTCTCCCGGGCGTATAGAGCACGGGTATCCCTTTTTTTGCGGCATGCCCGCAGTCGATGTTGACGGGCGTCGCCCGCGTGCAGGCAATCAGCTTCAGCCCCGGTGCGGCGTCGATCACGCCTCGCGTGATATCGTCATAGGATGTGATAATGATATCGGCATCCCTCGCCATTTCCTTAAGAACTTCTTCTTCGAGTTTGGGCAGGCCTACCGCCCAGCCCTCCATGCGCACGTCGCCGAGTTCCCTGATCTGACCGATCATTTTTGCATCATACTCGGCAGTGAAAAGAATTTTCATTCCGGTCTCTCCTGATATTCGTGATGATTTTTAAGCGGCGGAAGGGAGAAATATACTCCCCTTCCGCGCCAGATATACGGTTGCTATTTGAACTTTTTGAGTATCGCTTCGCGGCGGCGCCAGAAATCCATATTTGCGATGCGTGTATCACGGTAGATTTCATAGAGCGCATCGTACACCGGAACATTTGCCGCATCGGGCTTGAATTCCTGTTTAATTTTGCAGAGCTTCGAGGCCGCCTCATTGATGTCGTCATATACGCCTACGCATACGCCCGCCAGTATGGCCGCGCCCTTCGCGCCAAACTCGGTGCCCTCGGAAAGCACCACGTTCCGTCCGGTGCAGTCCGCGATGATCTGCGCCCACAGCGTGCTCTTGCTGCCGCCGCCTGCCGCGTAGATATTGCCCTTTTCCTTGACGCCGTAGAGGCAATCCTTGATAGAGAACGCGATGCCTTCATACACGGCCTTCACCAGGTGATAGCGGGTGGAATGCACGGAAAGTCCGAAAAAGCCCGCGCGCGCATCAGGATTGTAGAAGGGTGCGCGCTCGCCGGACGGGGTGATGTACGGATGATAGATGATACCGCCCGAGCCTGCCGGGATATCCCTGATCTTCGCTTCGATTTCGGCAAAATCGGCGGTATCGGAGATATTCTCGATCATCCAGTCAATGTTGGGCGTACCGGCCATGGTGGGCATGATATTGATGCACAGCCCGTCCTTGGGATGGCGCACGTGCCGGAAAACGGGGTCGGCGCCCAGTTCGGTCTTGTCGAGGTCGCACACGACGCCTGTGCAGCAGGTAGTGCCCAGAATCGTATAGATCTCGCCGACATTGACGGCGTTGACCCCGACCATGGTGGCCGTTACATCCAGAGCGCCTGCCGCGACGGGCGTCCCCTCCTTGATTCCGGTCAGGGACGCCGCTTCAGCCGTGACAGCACCCCCCATATCATAGCTTTTCAAGAGATTGGGCAAATACTTTTTGCAGTGTCCGATGCCGAGTTTCTCAAACAGGCTGTAGGCATACGCGTTCTTCTTCATGTCCAGCATGGATACCGAGCTGTCGGTCGCCTCCATCGCGCGCTCCCCGGTCAGCTTGTAACGGATCCAGTCCTTGCAGTTGAGGATGGTATTACCCTCCTTGAAGATCTCGGGGCGCTCCTTCGTCATCCACAGGATATGCATGAGCGTTGCAGGCGGCAGGGGTGCACTCCCTGTGAGGCGGAAGATTTCGTCATAGATTTCGGGCGCGTTTTCCCGGATATCGTCGACCAGGCCGGAGGCGCGGCCGTCGCACCACAGGGAGGCGTTCTGCGCGGGGTTGCCGTTCTGGTCGATCATCCAGAGGCCCTCGCCCTGCCCGGAAAGGCCGATGCCCAGTATCTCCTCCGACTTGGCGATGTTCGCATCCATAATCCCTTTCAAACACTGCACGCACTGTTCCCAGACCTGGTTCATATCCTGCTCCGCCCAGTTTGCGTTGAAATTCAGGACATCCGTCGGCTGGTCCCTGACGGCCAGCTCGACTCCGTCAATATCAAACAGGACAGCTTTCACATTCGATGTGCCGATATCCAAGCCAATCAAATACTTCATGATACTTTCCTCCATATCATTTTTTTAGGGTGTTTATCCATTGCATGTTTCGGCATGCAAAACGTTTCGATGTATTGGGGAAGTGCTGTGGCAACCGGATGAGTAATATATCATAGGCTGAAGAATACTTCTTCGATAGTCTGCTATTATACTATGCATAGTAACATTTCGATACGTATCTTGTCAATGGAAAAATGAAAGGGATTTCTAACTATGTACCGTTATGCCAAGCCAAGCAGCCTTGCCATGTTTGCGACGATAAAACATATCAAAAGGCCGGTAAGTGTCGGCACAATAAAAGAGACCGCCGTCCATTTCCAGCTCTGCGTCTCTTTTTTTATGGTCAGGCAGGTCGTTGAGCAGGGGAAGTGCATAAGCGAGAAAAGCATCGTACACAGGGCGGTAAGCCAGGTCCAGCCGTTTTGCACCAGCAGCTCCTTGAGCTGCTGGAGGCTGTCAAGCTCGAGTATGCTTCCCGCGGCCATATACGCCATGATAATGATGGGCACGACGATCTCGTTAGCCGGAAACCCCAGTATGAAGGCCATGAGGATGACGCCGTCCATACCGAACAAACGCGCGAAGGGATCGAGAAAACCGGTGCAGTGTGCAAGCAGGCTGATACCGCCGACATGTACGTTTGCCATGATCCAGATTACCAGGCCTGCCGGGGCGGCGACCATTACGGCCCTTCCTAGCACGAACAGCGTCCTGTCAAAAATCGAGCGCACGATCACCCTGCCGATCTGGGGCCTGCGGTAGGGCGGCAGTTCCAGCGTAAAAGAGGAAGGTATCCCTTTTAATATGGTTCTGGACAGGAGTCGGGATATCGCAAATGTCATGGCCACGCCCAGCAGGATAACGCCGGTGAGCATCAGCGCGGAGACGGCGGACTGCACAAACCCCAGCGCCACAGAACCGAAAAACATGGTAATGATGGCGATTAGCGTCGGGAAGCGCCCGTTGCAGGGGACAAAGTTATTGGTGATAATGGCGATCAGGCGCTCACGCGGGGAATCGATGATCCTGCACCCCACCACGCCCGCCGCGTTGCATCCAAACCCCATGCACATGCTCATTCAATTCCCGAATGCGAAAACCAAGGACAAAAGCCAATCACCCATAACGATTACGCATTTTCTGTAAGGGACAAGTTTTTTCTGATTCCTTTTGAACACATGGCGTTCCACAGCTTTAAGAGATTAGTAGAGGCAATGACTTGAAGCAACCGTAGCTTGGCTCCTTAGTTTAAGGCGTTGTTTTAGTAGCCGTTGGTGTTGGTGTCGGCGTTGCTGTAGGTGTCGGCGATGGTTTGGTCGTTGGTTTTACTGTCGGCTTTGTTGTAGGTTTGGTTGTTGCCGGCGGTTTGGGCGTGGGGGTCGCTGCAGGACCTTTGATCGTCAGGAAATCGACCGCATTGTATTTGTCGGAGTAAAGCGTAATACGCTCTCCTACCTGTTTTCCGTCATTATAATAGGTTTTGTATGTTTTTGATGTGCAACCGTCTTGCGATGCATTGGTTTCATCCAGTTTGCTGTATCCCACGGGTTTGGAAGGGTCTATTTTCGTCAAATGTTTGGCTTTAATGATGCTTGTTGTCTCTTGTGTGATCTCTACGGTATAGCCCTGGGGGTGCGGCGGGCCGTACAACTGCACGGTAAGCCTGCCTCTTGAATTCTCTGGTACAGCGACTATGTATACCGGACCGGAACGCGTGTTCTTGAAGCGGAAGTCCTTAACGCCGGTAGATATGGTTGCATCCCGGCCAGGTTTCACATAGTGTGATTTTAAAGAATGCGCCCAGCGTTCCTCGATCTTGAGATCCGCTTCCATGACGGCGTTAAACAGCGTGGTAGCAACCTGGCATACGCCGCCGCCCGGCTCTTCTTGATAGCGTTTCCCACCAGTAATCCCGTTTGCAGGTTTCCATCCGAGTTTATAGGTACGCGGTCCAATTGTCTCGTTTATGCTGAAGATCTCTCCCGGCTTGACAATGAATCCGTTAATAGCATCCGCCGCTCTTTTAACATTATACTTTCGATCTAATGTGCTTTGAGTATAATAGGTCACACAATGCCCAATCAGCACGGTGTTTTTACGCAACTCCTCCGCCGAGCATTTCGGCTCTGTCTTTGCAGCTGTCATTTGGGTGACGGAGAAATCCTGATTCCCGAAACGCTCCTGCACCGTTTTTAAAAGCGCGGCGGAATCTACCACATACCCTGTTTTACCGTCAGAAAACGTCGGTTTTCCGTTTGCATCTACACCTTCAAAAGATGGCTCTTCAGGCTTGGTGGTGGCCTCTTGTGCTAGACTGTCCACCTGTTCCTTGAGTGCCGCGGCATCGGGGTTAAGCGTAATAGTATAATCATAGCCTTTACCATTGAGCGTGTTGTTTACCGTGATCCGTTGATAGTTGCTCCCCGATTTTTCAACCAGCATCGCTTCTTTAAGCACATTGTCAATATCAGATGTTATCTTCAGATCGGCGCCTGTCAGCTTCCATTCTTTTTCATCCACCTTAAATGTGAGTTCAAACGTTTTCGCGGACAGGTTTTTTTCATTTTCAATTTTTTCCTTTGCCTGAGCGACGGTTAATCCGCCCACATCCACGCTGTTTATGCGTATGTTGTCATGGAACAGACCCGTCTCCCTAAGTTGGGCTGTCTGTCCGTCGCTGAGCGGCTGATCAACGAACGCCCAAAGTGCAACGCCGCCGAGAATAAGCACCAATGCACCCAGCACCACAAACAGGATATTCTTCTTTTTTGAAAAGAATGGTTTTTTTAATCTCATGTCCCCTTCTCCTCTGCGTAAAGCTTTATATAAAGCCTGTTTTACATGACCGGTTCGCCCCGCGATGATTCTACCCTCCGCTGCAGATGGCTTCGAGGAAGCTCATTTTCATGGCTTTCCAGGCGGGATAAATGCCGGAAAGGATTCCTACGCCCATGCAATGCCCATGGAAGTAAGCGTCAACCAGAGCGGGATGACGAGCTTGGCGCCCTCTCCGAAGTACATGCCCGGCACCACCGCCTCACCCGTGCCACTGTTAATCCCAAAGAAAACAATATACTCAATAAGGCCGCCGAGTATCCCCCCGGTCAGACCCATCGGCAATCGAACAGGAACAGCAGGTTGATCCCGCGGGATGGATAGCGGTTATACCAGTGTTCAATAGAGAAATATACTTTATCAAATCGATTACAGAAAGGGTAGTTTATATGTTTCCATCTAGCAATATCTCTGGAATAACTCGAATTCTGTATGACTCCTACGGATTCATGTGGTAAGGCATTACAAGCTTTTAAGCAGCCGTTGGGCGTAGTGTAGGCGTTACTTTCAGAGTCAGCTTGGATTGGCCGTTGGTTTTACCGTCGGCTTTGGCGTGGGTTTGGGTGTCGCTGTTTTGGTAGGCGCGGGTGTCTTGGCCGGGCCGACGATTACGTGGGACCGCACAGCCGGATAGGTGTCCTCATAGATCAGTATCCGTTCCCCGACCTGTTTGCCGTTCTTATAATATGTCTTGTACGTCCTGGACTTCTTGCCTACATGGTAAATGGATACCTCTTCCTTATAGCCGGCCGGTTTGGAATTATCTACGGTCACTATTGCAGGTCCCGGACTGAATATGCTCACCAGCTCGGACGTGATCTCGACGGCATAGCCCTTGGGATGCGGCGGGCCATACAATGTAACGGTAAGTATGCCTTTTGATGTATCCGCCGAGGCAACGATGTATACAGGGCCGGAGCGCGTGTTCTTGAACCTGAAGTTCGGCCCGTCAGCGGATATCGTTGCGTCCTGGCCTATTTTCACATAGGCCGAAGGAAAAGAATGGTTTTTCCGTTCCACAACCTCCAGGTCCGCACGCAGTATGGCGCCGAAAAGCGTTGTTGCGACTTGGCATACGCCGACGCCCGGCTGCAACTCGTAACGGCCATCGACAATCCCGTTCGCAGTTTTCCATCCAAGTTCAGAGGTCCGTGAACCGAGCGTTTTGTTCATGTCAAATATCTCGCCGGGTTCCACCGTTTTCCCGTTTATCAAGCCTGCAGCCTTTAAAATATTAAATGTCCGGTTCGGTGTGCTCTCGGTAAAGTCCGTTTTGAAAGTCCCTATCACCACGGCGTCTTTACGCAGTTCCCCCACCGAATCCCTCGCTGTTGCAGGTGCTTCATTCGTGTTTGCCGGAGTGGGGAATTGCGGAATCTCCTGCTCCAGCCCCCCATTCCCTACAACTGCCGCGGTCTCAGATTTCGGCTGGCAGGCCGTCGTAAAACACACAATAAGCATGAGCAGGCTCAGAAGTGATGCCGCAAGACGCGCATTACGATTTGACCGGCTCTGCATGAACACCCCGCGTATGCGCCTTTCCGCCGTCTTCTTATTGATCCCGAGCGCCATGCCCAGAATAAACTGCACATCCTGTTTCGTTGCGTACATTTCAAGGATAGTCCGGGCGTACAGCTTTTTGTTCAAGCTGTTCATGTGCTTTACGACCATACTGTCGCAGGCAGTTTCCATATCCAGTTTTATTTGTTTTACCATCAGCCAAACGACAGGGTTGAACCAGTAAACGGCCCGTAGGAAGGTAACCAGCATGCAAACTGTATGATCTTTGCGCTTAAAATGCATCAATTCGTGCCGGAGCGCGTACTCTATCTGCCCCGCTTCATTGGAAAGCATATAAAACGGAACGATAATCACCGGCCGGACGCCACAATTCAGCGCCGGTGAAGCGAAATCCCCTAAGACGACGACCCTGATTTGCTTCTGAATACCAAGTTCCTCTCGTATTTCGCAAGCCATTTCCTGTAATTCCGGTGATGCAGGAATAGATTGCCGTTCGATGCGCTTTTTTAACCGGGCGGAGATGCAGCAGAAATACAGGATGAAAAAGCCTGCTCCGGTAATCCACAATGCGATCAAGGCCGTACTCCAGTCCAGCGGAAAACCGTTGGAATTCTGCTGCACAGTCCCCGTGTTCGCCGGCTGGCCTTGCGCGGTTGTCTCAGCCGCAACCGGGGCTGCGTCTGCCGCTGTTGCTGACGCATCAAGTTCATTAACCGGCACATTGTTTGTTGCATCGGCCTGACTCGATGTCTCTGCATTCACGTTTTGCACCTGTCCGGCAGGAATGATGAACAAACTGAATCCGCTGTCCACCGTAACCGGAACTATCAGGCGGGCTATCAGCAAAAACCATGCCATATACATCAAGGCCGGTGACGCGTGCTTTTTGAATAGTGCCTTGAATAGCATGACCATCGCATACAGTATAGCGGAGTAGACCGTGATTTCCAGCAGCGAACGCAGGACCGTCATTATTCATCACTTCCTTTGGAAAGCTCCTCAAGAAGCTTTTGAAGCTCGGCATGGTCCTTTTGCGAAAGCCCGCTTTCCTGTATCATGCATACCAGCAGGTCCTTTGCACTCTTTTCGCTCACCTTGCGGATAAGGCTCCGGCTCTCCGCACGGATGCACTGGTCTTTCCCAACCAACGGATAATAGAACTTATCCCGGCCCTTGGCTTCAAAACCCACCAGCCCTTTTTCGCAAAGCTTGCGCAGGTAGGATGCATAGGTCCTGTAGCTCCAGCTCATCGTTTTTCCCATGGTTTCAATCACTTCCGAAAGCGTTTGCGGTTCTCTGCCCCATAACGCCGACATTACCATCCACTCCGGATATGTCAGGGTATCCTTCATCTTTATTCCCTCCGATTGGTTAATGGATGTTGCTTGCAATCTTATGATTACTATTATAATCATAAGATTGCAAATGTCAACCATGGGTTTGCCTGACTCCATTCTTACATCAGGCCTCATCTGATCAGGGCGAAGTAACCTGTGGTGTCGCGGAATGCGCAACTGTTGTGGTTGGTTTTGGCGAAGATTCAGGTGTTGCTGTTGGTTTGGGAGTTGTCGTAGGCTTTAACGTCGGTTTTACCGTTGTCTTAATAGTCGACTTCGGCGTCTGTGTTGCCGTTTTATTAGAGGTCGCCGTAGGTGTAGCTTTCGCTGTCGGCGGCATCGTATACGATGAATACGTCGGGGTGGCTATAATCTTTGACGGCGTTCTTCTTGGCGAAGCAGTCCACAGGACCGTTCCCGGCGGCAGATTGAACCACGTATCCAGCGCCAGCTCCTGAAGTTCCTCTTCATCAGGGAAGAACATATCCTTGTTCTCAAGCCATCCCGTTGTACCCACCGGTATGGGTGCAAACTCAATGTCATCAGTATTCATTTTGTTCAGGATGCTCCCGAACGCAAGCATATCCTCCAGACTCATGTTGGTTGTAAAATACTGCTGCAGGCTTCCCCACAGGCGCGGGATGGCATCCATAGGCCCCATTTCCTTGATCCGCTTGGCGAGTCCCAGAAAGAATGCCTGTTGGCGCTGTGCGCGGGCCAGGTCGGATCCGCCCGTAATACTCTTCCTTTCGCGTATATACTTTTCTGCAGACTGGTCTTTAAGCCATACGGTCTCACCTTTCTGGCCGACACCCGATATCGTCACATCGAGCGTTACTGGTAAACCGTCCACCGCGTTCGCGATTGGAACAATGCCGTTCATATCAATTGCCGCATAATACTTGAACGGTATCTTCTGATTCCCGAACAGATCGCTCAGCGCATCCAGCGTATTCTGATAGTCATTTCCCTTGTTGCCGTGAACGCCCAGCATATAGGCGGTGTTGATCCGGTCCACGCCTTCCCCGATGATTTCATAGTTGCTGTTGATTTTGTTCACATTCGCGTATGTATCGCGCGGTATCGTGATGCAACGGGCCGTATTTTTCTCCATATCGATGGCGCAGATCACTATCGTATCCGTATGCACCCCTTCGTGCCTTGCCTTACGTGTTGGATTGCTATCCGTTCCGATAAGCACAAGGTTCACGACACTCTCCTTATAGCCGTATGCGTCCGCCCCTGCCTGAAGTGTTCCCCCGGGGTTATCCCAGGCAGCCTTGGCTTTCAGGTACGAAATGACACCGAGCCCACAGGCCGCAACAACCAAAACAGCAATCGTGATATATAACGCGCTTATTATCTTTTTCCGCTTAGACATGCCGGCCCTCCTACCATACGCGAGCAAATATATTGCTTAGTTGTTTCCAATGCGTTACATTATTGTAATTTAATACTATGTGTAGTATATTTGTCGTATACGATTGTGTCAACGAATATATGCGTTCGCTGTATGGCCGGATGTTAACGGTTCACTGCAAAAAACTACTTTTTACGACGGCATTATCATCAATACCCCAATTCTCTGTTCACCACGCTTCCGTCGATTGCATTTATGGTCAGAAAGCTTCCATAAGTTAGGTTTATTATTCTTCCGAATCGCATTAATTGTAACAAAGCTGCTGTAACTGTCACTAACCGTACTGAAAGTATTTTTGCTTTTGTATATATCTGCAGGAGGAATAGCTATAGTAAACTTACCAACCTGGAACATGGGCTCAGACTTTCGTTTAATTATATTGTGCACAAGCAGTTTTCATTGTGATTCCAGTAAATACTCCAGTAGTTGCAGAACGGCCAAGTGTCCTTTGGCATGGTAATTGCATTTGCAAGGTCTCTGTACGGTATGACTTAATAGGATTCAAAGATACCGTCAACTTAAAGCCCCTATTACCTAAATCATTGTTTGAAGGTCAGCCATCTCGTGTTAACCTCGAGTCTTTTAGCTTGAATAAGGCATATATAAATTCCTCATCTTCATACTTTTGTTTTGATGTGCTGACCAGTGTGTAATTATCCTTAAGAAAAGGAACATTGAGGGTAGCTATATCTTCGTCTACATCCAATCTAAATACAATATAATCGATTTCTTTTCCCATAATATATTTATTATGTTCATCCAAATTTTGAGGAAACCTCTCATATGGGATGTTTTGCTTTTCAAAAAATCTTATATTAGGTGTTATATTGGCTGCTGTAAAAAAGCCGAAATCTAAACCTCCATAGTTTAGTAATGTTGCATTGGGCGTTTCATTGATTATCTCTGCAAATTTATATTGTACAAGGTCGCTTTTCTTCCAGTTCAACATATAGGTATTATGATTGAAAAAGTATGTAACAGGTATGAGAACAAGCATTAAACAAGCAGCTGCAAAAGCGGGTTTTATTCTTTTTGTCATCGCCGGGATATAATTGACCTAGATCGCCGGTGAAAATTGACCCACTCAGAAATAACGGCTACCATGATCGGAGAACGATTGTGGAGTGAGGCCGATGTTAAGGAGTGGGATGATACTCATG
>JBMOLJ010000102.1:0-4150 GCA_049324235.1 Bacillota bacterium | reverse complement strand
CCGCTTTAGCGGCGGCCAGTGAAAGTAATGCGATTGGCGGACCATTCAACGCGTCTTAAGACGCTGGCCTGTAATATGCCCTTTTAGGGCTAGTGCATACCACCAGTTCAACTGGTGGTTTTGATTGTGTTCCGGCAGGTTAAAATAAACAGAGTAACGTGGCGGGAAGAACCGCCCTACATCGACCGGACGCGCAGCACGCCGTCAATATTTTTGATGCGGTTCACGCCGTCGATGCACAGGGGATCATCCAGGGCGAACAGGGAATACGCAAGCTCCCCCGCGCTTTTGTTGATCATGTCGCCGATGTTGATGTTGCTTTCGCCGAGTATGGATGCGAACTTGCTGACCATCTGCGGGATGTTCTTATGCAGCACGCACAGGCGGAACTCGCTGGTGGTCATCAGTTCGCAGTTGGGCAGGTTTACCGAGTTGCGGATATCGCCCGATTCAAAGAACAGCCGAAGCTGCTGCGCCGCCATGGACGCGCAGTTTTCCTCCGACTCGGGGGTGGATGCACCCAGATGCGGTATCGCGATGATCTTTGGATGCCCCAGCAGTTCATCGACAGGGAAGTCGGTGATATAGTAAGCCAGCCTGCCGCCGTCCAGGGCTTCAATGACGTCTCTGGTGTTCACGATGTTGTCGCGCGAGAAATTCAGTAGGAAGCTTCCCTGCTTAATGCGTTTGAAGATTTCGGCGTTGAAGAGGTCGCGTGTTTTTTCGATGAGCGGCACATGGATGGAGATGTAATCGCACTGGGACACCAGCGCTTCGAGGTTGAGCGCGCGGGTGACCGAGCTGGACAGCCCCCAGGCCGATTCGACCGAGATGAACGGATCGTAGCCCATGACCTCCATGCCGAGGGTTGTGGCGTCGTTTGCGACCATCACGCCGATTGAGCCGAGACCCACAACGCCCAGTTTTTTGCCTTTGAGTTCCGGTCCGACAAATTGCCGTTTGCCCCTTTCAACAAGTTCGGAGACCTCGTCGCCCTTGCCCTTGAGCGTTTGCACCCATTCCATTGCAGGGATGATGTTTCTCGAAACGAAGAACATGGCGGTAAGCACCAGTTCTTTTACCGCGTTGGCGTTTGCGCCCGGCGTGTTGAACACCGCAATGCCCCGCCGGGTGCATTCGGGGATGGGGATATTGTTTACGCCGACGCCCGCGCGCGCGATAGCCAGCAGGTTATCGTTGAAGGTAAGGTCGTGGCAGCTCGCGCTGCGCACCAGGATGGCATCCGGGTTTTCGACGTCGGGCGAAATCAGATATTTGTCCTGCGGCAGATAGTTGTATATGATGGTCGAAATTTGGTTAAGGGTCTTGATCTTTATCATTTATATCTCCATTTCTACTGCGGGGTAAATGAATTACCCCTTGTACAAATGGGATATAATTCATCTTACCGCGCGTGCAATTTATTTTTTGCATGCGCAAAAAATGCACATGCGCTAAGTCTTTATACTTCCGCATTAACCTCAGCGGTTGTTTGATTCAAACTTTTTCATAAACCCTATAAGCGCCTGCACGCCTTCGACCGGCATGGCGTTGTAGATACACGCGCGTATCCCGCCGACCGAGCGGTGCCCTTTGAGGTTTACCAGCCCGTTTGCCTCCGCCTCCCGGACAAACTTTTCGGTAAGCTCTTTTGTGGGGAGGAGGAAGGGCACGCACATGAGCGACCGGTCCTCTTTACGCACGGTGCCCGTGTAGAACGAAGAATTATCCATGAAGTCGTAAAGCAGACCGGCCTTATGCTCGTTGACCTGCTCGATGGCTTTTATGCCGCCCAACTCGTCCAGCCACTCGAACACCAGCTTCGCGACGTATATGCCGAACGTGGTGGGCGTGTTGTAGAGCGAACCCGCCTTGTCGTGCGTCGCGTAATCGAGCATAATGGGCGTAATTGGCATGGCGCTGCCGATAAGGTCCCTGCGGATGATGACGATGGTTACCCCTGCGGGCCCGATGTTCTTCTGCGCGCCCGCATAGAGAAGCCCAAAGCGGTCCATGTCGCGCTCCTGTGCCAGGATATCCGACGAAGCGTCGGCTACCAGGGGGACATCGCCTGTATCCGGCAAAACGGTGTAGCGCGTCCCGTAGATGGTGTTGTTGGTGGTGATGTGGACATAGCTTGCGCCGGGGTCGAACATGCTTCTATCGAGCCTGGGGATATACGAAAACGTTTCATCCTCGGAGGATGCGACCACGTTCACCTCGCCGTAGGCTTTTGCCTGCTCGATTGCTTTTTTCGCCCACATGCCCGTTTTGACATAGTCGGCCTTGCCTGTTTTGCCCATGAGGTTCAGCGGGACCATGGCGAACTGCAGCGAAGCGCCGCCCTGCAAAAACAGCACGCTGTACGCGTCTGAAATGCGCATGAGTTTCCTGAGCGTCGCTTCCGCACCCTGTATGATCTCCTCGAACATGGCGCTGCGGTGGCTCATTTCCATGACGGACATGCCGTGGTTTTCGTGGTTGATCAGTTCTTTCCGTACTTTCTCCAGAACGGGCAGCGGCAGCGTGGCCGGCCCGGCGGAAAAGTTATATACTCTCTCCATGTACGTGCATTTGCCTCCCTTATGACTCGCCCTAAGCGAATCGTTAAATAATTAACAATTATATTACCATTATAACGCCCCTTTTCAGAAAACACAAGCCGCAAAACACCATATTGTGGCATTTTGCGACATCAGAGGCACGTTATAGCATTGACAATGCCATATCTTCCCTTATTATGATTATTATAATAATACAAAAATGCGCCGGATGCAAAGGCTGATTTTTCCGGCGCAGGCAGGGAGACAAAATGGACCTGTTTACGGCTAACACGGACAGGCTTGCGCCGCTGGCCGACCGCATGCGCCCCACGACGCTTCAAGCGTTCGTGGGGCAGGAGCATATCGTGGGGCAGGGCAGGCTGCTGCGCCGTGCAATCGAGACCGACAGCCTGACCTCGTCCATTTTTTTCGGGCCGCCGGGCACGGGGAAGACGACGCTCGCTTCTATTATCGCGCAGTCCACGGGGGCGGCGTTTGAAAAGCTCAACGCCGTAACGTCGGGTGTAAAGGAAGTGCGTACGGTGATCGACGCGGCGGGGGACAGGCTCAAGCTCTACGGTAAGGCGACCTATCTGCTGCTGGACGAGTGCCACCGCTGGTCGCGCACGCAGTCCGATTCCATACTGCCCGCCATCGAGAAAGGTATCATCCGGTTCATCGGTTCCACCACTGAGAACCCGTTCGTCTCCATGTCCGGCGCTATCGTGAGCCGGTGCAGGATATTCGAGTTCCGTCCGCTCGATAAAGAGGATGTGAAACAAACGCTGCTTCGGGCAATCAGCGATACCGAGAACGGGCTTGGGAAAATGCGCGTGCGGCTGGAGCCGGACGCGCTTGAGCATATTGCCAACCTCGCGAACGGGGACGCGCGGAGCGCGCTGAACGCGCTCGAGCTGGCCGCGCTGACCACGAAGCCGGACAGCGAAGGGGTCATCGTGATCGACCTTGCGGTGGCCGAGGAATCCATACAGCACAGGGCAGCGCCCTGCGACGACACGCAGTTTTACGACATGCTCAGCGCGTTTTGCAAGAGCCTGCGGGGGTCGGACGCGGACGCGGCGCTTTTATGGTTCGCGCGGCTGGTGCAGGCGGGCGTGGACGCCCGCGTGATCGCGCGGCGGCTGATCGCGCACGCATCCGAGGATGTGGGGCTTGCCAATCCCGCGGCGATGCTGCAGGCGGTGGCGGCGGCGCAGGCGGTGGAGCTGATCGGCATGCCCGAGGCGCGGCTCCCGCTCGCGCAGGCCATTATTTTCATCTGCGAATCGCCCAAATCCAATGCGGTTGTAATGGCGGTGGACGGCGCTCTGGCCGACGCGCGCGACAGGATAAACGAGCCGGTGCCCCTGCCTTTGCGCGACACCAGCTACAGGGGGGCTGAAAAGCTCGGGAACGGGAAGGGCTACCAGTACGCGCACGATTATCCGGGGCACTATGTCGTGCAGCAGTATGTCCCGGACGACATGGTCGGGCGTGTGTATTACCATCCGAGCGATCAGGGACAGGAACAAAAGATACGCGAGAACAGGAAAACGCGCAGGCGCTACGGGGATGCGCAGGAGACACCGAAAGCGGGGGAAGAAGTT
>JBMOLJ010000101.1:0-34970 GCA_049324235.1 Bacillota bacterium | reverse complement strand
TGGCCGGCCCGTATCAAGCACGTGCTTTATCAGCGTTTCCAGCCTTTCCATGCGCGTGGTTTCAAGGACATGCCTGTTTACGGGGTCTGTTTTAATATCCAGTAATTGTTTGAACCTTTCGTTTACAAGCATGACGCGCATCTGCGCATTCACGGCCATGATACCGTCGGACATCGCTTCGAGCACCGCGCTCAATTTCTCGTTCTCCTGATTGAGATCGCCTATCGTACTTTCCAAACGGTCGGCCATCGTATTGAACGCGCGCGACAGCTTCCCCAGTTCGTCGCGCGCCGATATCCTGGAGCGGATACGCAGGTCATACCTGCCGTTTGCTATGGTTTGGGAAACGTTGGTCATTTCACGTACAGGACGGTTTATCCCGCCTGCAGCCAGCCAGGCTGCAACTCCGCACAAGGCAAGCAGCCCAAGCCCGATCCACACAACGCCGTTGGTCAGGTAGCCGAGGTTCCCCCATACCGTGCTCAGGCACTCACTGAGACGCAGTATGTTCCGCCCGTCTTCCATCCGTATCGCAACATACATCACGTCGCATTTGAGCGTATCGCTGTAGCGGACCGCTGTGCCCGTCCCCCTGGACAGCGCATCGATCACCTCGGGCCTGTTGGAATGGTTCTCCAGCTTTTGCGTCGTCTCCGAATCGTATTTCACGGTACCATCATAACCGATAAGGGTCGCGCGGTAGCCTCCAGCCCTGGCCGCCTCCCGCAGGACGGGTATGAGCTCAGCATCCGAAAGCGAGCGCGTCGCGGCCTCGACCGTTGCGCAGGTCGCGGCAAGCTGCTCCTGTGTTTTGTTTTGCAGATTGTTCCCGATAAAAAGCGTATACACAAAGGAGATGGCAATAAACTCTATGACGGTAATCAATAAAGTGAAAAAGAACATTCTGCGCCGCATGTTTCATTCGCCTTCCTGGCTGGAGAAGCGGTAGCCCACGCCCCGGACCGTTTCGATCAGGGTTCCGTCATCCTCGAGCTTTTTGCGTAGATGGCGGATATGTACATCTACCGTCCTTGTTTCGCCGTAGTACTCATACCCCCAGATGGTATCGAGAAGGGTATCGCGCGTCAGGACTTTCCCGCGGTTGGCTACAAGCGCGCTTAACAGCTCAAATTCCTTGAGCGTCAGCTGCAAAGGCCTGTCCAAGCGGTACGCCTTATAGGATTTGACGTCGATGGTTATGCCGGCTGCGCGCAGCAGGTTTTCGCTGCCCGTGCTCTCGTTGCTCAGCCCGCCGATGTTCGACCTGCGTATCAGCGCTTTTATGCGCGCGAGCATTTCGCGCACGCCGAACGGCTTTGTGATATAATCGTCCGCGCCCAGTTCGAGCCCGAGCACCTTATCCACTTCTTCGCTTTTTGCCGTGATCATGATGATGGGTATCGTGCTCGTCGCGGCATCGCGCTTGAGCCGCTTGCAGACCTCCAGCCCGTCCATGCCCGGCAGCATGATGTCCAGCAGCACCAGCGCCGGCTTGCGGGCCTTGCAGTATTCCAGCGCCTGCTCTCCGCTGGCGGCCTCCTCCACGACGAAGCCCTCGGCCTTGAGGTTGTACGCTATCAGCTCGCGGATGTTATCCTCATCGTCCACAACCAGTATCGTCTGCTTTGCCACACAACCCTCTCCTCTTATGTTTATCGGCGCCCGGCGCCGGTCAGCATCAGCACGGATGCCATGGAGCCCGTTTTTCCCCTGTCCCGCCTGTGTGAATAATAAAGCTCGGCCATGCAGCTTGTGCACTCTTGCTGCATTGTGATATGCTCCTCCAAAACGCCCGCGCCAAGGAGCATGTCCAGCATGCATGCCTCCAGGTCAACGGCCGGTTTTTTCCCTTCCCGTTCCAGCACCGCATGCGCCCCGGGGAACGCGTCCCTGAATATCTTTGCCACAGGCGCACCGACCTCGAAACAGCAGGAACGGATATGCGCGGTGATCCCGCAGAGCAGGTCCGAAGGCTTGCTGCCATACGCCTCTTCCATGGCCAGGACCATCGCCGTTCCCATTCCCTGAGCCACGCCCTTCCATCCGGCATGGCACACGCCGATGCTTTTTTTCACCGGATCGAGCAGGAATAAGCCCATGCAATCGGCATGCAGGGTCAGAAGCGCGACACCGGGTTCGTCCGTGATCAGGCCGTCGCAGTGCGGCAGGTCCGTCGGCCGCGTGATGCCCTTGCCTATATCCGCCGCGCCTACGCGGTGCACCCTTGCGCCGTGCTCATAATTGACCAGCACCAGCGCATCCAAAGGAATATTCAGCGCCTCGCACATCAGCAGATAGTTTTGCTCCACGCTGAGGGGCGCGTCCCCGCGGGTTCGGTTCAGATTGAGAGCGTTAAACGGCTCCGTGCTCACGCCGCCCTTTCTGGTCGTAAACCCATGACGCACCAGGCCGGTTTGCTCAAACGAATTGATTACGGCAAATTCCACGCCCCCGTTTTCACGGTGCGTGAATCCTTTATGATAATGATGCATTCAGTTTCCTTTCTGTTGGTCCTGCAGCAGGGCTGCCAGCTCCTGCATGAAGGTGTTGATATCCGTGAACTGGCGGTACACCGACGCAAACCGCACATAGGCGACTTCATCCAGCTCTTTCAAAGCGCGCATGACCAGTTCGCCCACCGTCCGGCTCGGCACTTCCGGCTCTAATAGGTTCAGGATCTCTTTTTCGATCTGGGCAACGACCCTGTCGATCTGCGCCTGCGCCGCCGGCCGTTTTTCGCAGGCCTTCATAAGCCCGGCGCGAAGTTTCTCCGTGTCGAACGGTTCCAGATGCCCGTCTTTCTTTTTGATCATGACGGGCCGGGTCTCGACCTTTTCGAAGGTGGTGAACCGTCTTCCGCACTGTATACACTCCCGGCGCCGGCGCACGGCATGCCCGTCCTCAGCGGAACGCGTATCCACAACCTTGCTTTCTTCAAAATCGCAAAACACGCACTTAATGGGTAAACACCCCCTTTTACGCATTATAACAAAAAGGAACCCTGTACGTAAACGTTCATACCTTGGCAACTTTTCCGTGCGGGTGTCCGTGCCTCCAGTCCACCAGGATCACGTCGTCCCCGATTTTTTGTATGCGGCTCCACGGGATCACAAAATCGTCGCCGGTCTTGAACCAGTGCCCGAACCGGCCCGGTGCGGGCACGATGATAGCCAGTATATTTCCCGTGCTGCAATCGATATCCAGGTCTTCTATAAATCCCAGAAGCCTCCCGTCGCAAACATTGATTACTTCCTTGTCTCTAAGCTCGCAAAACCGCATATTCAATGCCCCCCTTTGCTCCTAACATTGTATGTTCAACGCAGCAAAGGGATACCCCAAGTAGAGGGCGGCTGACTGCTTATTCCTTCTTTTATTGTCGGGAACTGGGAATAAAATGCTCTGTGAAAACGGGCGGAAAAAACCGAAGCCAGCATCCATCCGTCCGGTTGCCAGCCCCGGGTAATACATTCAGATATGTTTTCTCATATTGCGTAATGCGGTCTTTTCCAAACGAGAAACCTGCGCCTGTGAAATTCCGATCTCATCCGCGACTTCGACCTGGGTCCGGCCCCTGAAAAAGCGGAGGAACAGGATGTGCTTCTCGCGCTCGCTCAGCTTGACCATCGCTTCCTGCAGCGCGAGGCCCTCCAGCCACGCGCTGTCGTCGCTGCGCTCGTCTCTGACCTGATCCATAACATAGATCGCATCCCCGCCGTCCTGGTATATCGGCTCGAACAGCGAAACCGGGTCCTGAATGGCATCGAGCGCGAATACGACTTCCTCCTCGGGGAGTTCCATTTTCCGCGCAATATCGGCTACCGTCGGCTCGGCGGCGTTGTCGGCAGCCAAGGCATTGCGTACCTGCAGCGCTTTGTACGCGATGTCGCGCAGGGAGCGCGACACGCGGATGGCGTTGTTGTCCCGCAAGTGGCGGCGGATCTCGCCGATGATCATGGGCACGGCGTAGGTGGAGAATTTTACGTTATGTGAAAGATCGAAATTGTCTATGGCTTTCATCAGGCCGATGCAGCCTACCTGAAACAGGTCGTCGAGCGGTTCGCCGCGGTTGTTGAAGCGCTTGATCACGCTCAGAACCAGCCGCAGGTTCCCCTGTATGAACTCCTCGCGCGCCGCGGTGTCCCCCTGCTTTATCTGCACGAACAGCTCGCGCATCCGCTCGTTTGTCAGTACGGACAGCTTGGAGGTGTCCACTCCGCAGATTTCAACCTTGTTGCCAGACATGCCCGACCTCCATTCGCCCGTAGTCTACAAAACTATCTTTTCCGCACGAATCGGGTTTTATACCGGAGAAATTTCCGGCTGGATCCGGCCGAATGGATTCGTTATGGTTATGTTTTTACAAACGATGGTATGCATTTTCTAATGCATGCGATAATTTTGGGTTCTCCTTGATATACTGTTTCAGAGTATACAAAAGGCCCGGCGTTTTTAACGCCGGGCCTTTTAATTCTTACTTATTGTTTAACAAACACCGCGGTAGAATTATTAGTAGTTATAGTAAGTTTGTTCCCTTCAATTTTAAATGTACCTGTAGTAATCTGGCCATCACCGTTCAGGGTAATCTTATCACCGTCAATCTTATAGGTTCCCGTCGCTGTGTTTTCCGGGCCTGTAACGCTCACGGTTCCGTCCGCCTTGAATTCCATTATTGCAGAACCGGTGGTACCCTCATACTTCCACTTCCCTACGATTGCAGAACCGCTGCATGCCACCAGCAAAAGTGAAGCACACAATACCAGAATTAAAATCGCACTCTTCTTTTTCATGAATTATTTACCCCCGTTTTTTATATAAAGTATAGATATGGTGAATTATTAAGTTGTTTGAACAACAGCCCCTATCAATGCACTCCAACGTCCTTGATCAAAATCTTTCGTTGAATGATACCTTTTTTCACGGACTAAAGGCCCGGTATTTATAAAGGCCGGGCCTTGTTGTACCAAAATCTTTTAAGCTATTGTTTGACTAAAACCGTTGTCGAATTACTTGGATCGGTCAGAGTGAGTTTATTTCCCTCGATTTTGAAAGTACCGGTTCCTTCATCGCCAGCAATGGTCATGGTGATCTTATCGCCGTCGGTCTTATAGGTCCCTGATACCGTCTGACCCAAAGCGGTCATGCTCATCGTACCGTCTCCCTTGAATTCCCACGTAGACATTCCTGATGCCTCATCCTTCCACTTCCCGACTATAGAGGAAGTGGACCCGCTGCATGCCACCAGCAAAAGTGAAGCACACAATACCAGAATTAAAATCGCACTCTTCTTTTTCATGAAAATGATACCCTCCGTTTTTTATATGGATACCGCGCCTTTTTCCCGTCAAAAGCCGGTTATCGCTGCAAAGCATATGTGCACGTTATTGTTAGTATACACAATTTGGGAACGAATGTAACAAAAAACAGGCGAAAATACGGCATGAATATGGCGTATTCCATTTTTAGATATAATGAAACCCGTTTAAGGCGTAAACCACGCGCCCCACCAGCGTCTGCCGGCGGGGCCATTCGCAGGAAAACAGAAGCTGTTTCCACCGGGGCACCTTTCCCGTATGTTTGTTTGGCGTGTGATTATTCCCTAAACCATGCGGCTCATTTCTTTTTTCAGGCGGCTGATGATCCTCTTTTCCAAACGGGAGATATAGCTCTGGGAAATCCCCATCATTTCGGCAACCTGCTTCTGCGTCTTCTCGGTTTTGCCCACCAGCCCGAATCTCAGCTCCATAATGCGCTGTTCGCGTTCGGTCAGGCGTTTAAGGGCTTCGCCCAGAAGCTCCTTATCCACCGAATCCTCAATTGACTTGAACACCAGATCGCTGTCCGTACCCAGCACGTCGGAGAGCAGCAGCTCGTTTCCGTCCCAATCGATATTCAGGGGTTCGTCAAAGGATACCTCCGAGCGCAGGCGCCCGTTCCTCCGCAAATACATGAGTATCTCGTTTTCGATGCATCTGGAAGCATACGTGGCCAGTTTGATGCGTTTGCTGGCGTCGAACGTGTTTACGGCTTTGATCAGCCCGATGGCCCCTATGGAGATCAGGTCCTCGATGTTGATGCCGGTATTCTCGAATTTACGCGCTATGTACACCACCAGCCGGAGATTCCGTTCGATCAGTATGCTTTTGACTGAGGTATCCCCCTGTTCCCAGCGCTCGATCAGCTCGGCTTCTTCTTCGGCGGTGAGCGGCAGCGGCAGCGTATCGCTCCCTCCGAAGTAGTGTACGGGCTTTGCCCGCCACAGAATCCATCTCGCTATGAGCGCCCTGAAAACCGCCTGCAATCTTTTTATTATCCGCATGATTCCATCCTCCTGCTCATTCTACAGCCCGGGCCCGATTATCGCATCCACATCTTCGCCCAGCCTTCCTTCATCAACCGCGGCAACGTAAATGCCTTCCGTAACGCGGTCCTCCCCCTGTTTCGCCTGCACCCGTATGTACGAGGCCCTGAACGCCTGCAAAAGTTTTACTCCTCCTATCGTCATGCACGGAACCGCCCGCGTAGGCGCATCGGCTGGCTGCATCTCCTGCAGGCATGTCTTTTTGACAAGCACCACCGGAGACCCGCTGATGGGTTCGCTCAGTCCGTTTCCGGTATCCACCAGCGCACGCAGCGTCTTTTCGCCAATCTCGGTAGCAATCGTGACCAGTACGCTGTGCAGGTCGGCATGCGCGCGTTCGCGCACGCTGCGCCGCACGTATTCAAGTATCATGCAGCCGGCTACCGCGCCGATCAGGATGATCCTGAATGGAACGCCATATGCGACCACCGTTCCCGAAACGCCTAATGCACCCGTCCCCGTGAGGTAAAACAGCCCCAGCGTTATGCCGCCGAGTATGCAGGTCGCCAGTACGAAATACAAGAATCCCGTGCCCATTTGACGCCAGTTGTGCGGTTTATAGGCGATCCAGGTCATGGCGGCGGCAAACAGTATTTTTACGATAAGTCCGCCCCACAGGCTGTCGGAAGGGGAAAGAAAAAAGACCAGCGCGTACACGGCGCCCAGCGCCGCGGCGATCCACGTGCGCAGCATACGGATGCGCCGGCTTGCCATCCGTGCAGCCAACATCAGCGTAAGCGCATTCATCAGGAGATTATCCAGAAACAGCAGTTCAATATATACCGTCATTTCCGCTCCTCCTGTGAATGCACCGATTTTGCACATTATATCCTACGACAGTTATAAATGTTGTAGAACCTTGTGTTTGAATCATGGCCGAAACCGGCGATATAAAACGAATCCTGTCTTATAAAAAACCGCCGGTCTGACGGCGGTTTTTACGTGGAATTTTTAAATCCTGTATGCTTTTTTACGTGTTATTTTTGCGATTGAAAAATCTTTGAATACGTAAAAAGCTCCATCCTGTAAAAGAACGAAGCTTTTTTATTTACAGTTATGCCAAAGAGGGTAACGCCAGGGTTTTATTTGCGGGGTTTCCTTAAAAAGGTGGGAATATCGAGGTTATCGCCCGCGTCTTCGCCGGCCGCCGCCTCCTGATGCTTGAACTTGAAAGCGAACTTCGGCTTGTCTTCCTTTGAGAACAGTTCAGGGGCTTTTCTGAAATCCTCTTTATCAAGCGGCTGGAGCTTGATCTGGGGCGTTTCCGCGGGCGTTCCTGTGCTGCTCCGGGCTTTTTTCACGTCGAAGCCCGTCGCGATGACCGTTATGCGCACCTGATCTCCCAACTGGTCGTCTATTCCGGTTCCGTAGATGATATTGGCGTCCGGTGCGGCCGATTCCATCACCAGCTGCGCGGCCTCGTTGCTCTCGATAAGCCCCAGGCCCGGGCCGCCCGTAATGTTGAGCAGGACGTCGTGCGCGCCCGAAATCGTGGTCTCCAGAAGGGGGCTTTCCATGGCCTGCCGCGCGGCTTCGAGCGTGCGGTCCTCTCCCGCGCCAATGCCTATGCCCATGTGCGCGATCCCCTTATCGCGCATGATGGTCTTGACGTCCGCAAAGTCGAGGTTGATGAGGCTGGGAACCGCGATCAGGTCCGAGATGCCCTGGATGCCCTGGCGCAGGACGTCGTCCGCAAATTCGAACGCCTCAACGATGGATGTGCCTTTGCTCACGACCTGCAGCAAACGGTCATTAGGCACGGTAACCAGGGTATCCACCTTGCTCGCAAGCTCATCCAGGCCCTTCTCGGCGTTCTGCATGCGTATGCGTCCTTCAAACAGAAACGGCTTGGTAACGACACCTATGGTCAGGATATCCATTTCGCGTGCGACCTCGGCAACGATTGGAGCAGCGCCCGTGCCGGTGCCCCCGCCCATGCCGGCGGTAACGAACACCAGGTCGGTACCCTTCAACGCGCGCGCAATCTCCTCGCGGCTTTCTTCCGCCGCTCTCTGACCAATCTCGGGCTGTGCGCCCGCGCCGAGTCCTTTTGTGAGCTTTTCCCCGATCTGGATCTTCTGTGGCGCTCCCGATGAATACAATGCCTGCTTATCGGTGTTGATGGCGATAAACTCAACGCCCTTGAGACCGTACGTGATCATGCGGTTTACCGCATTGTTCCCCGCACCGCCTACACCGACTACTTTTATCACAGCAGCATTGTTCATTTCGACGTCAATTTCCAGCATGCGCTTTTACCCCCTTGAGTTATTGAGCATTCTCTTTATTCGACCGATGAGGCCGTATCCATTCACGGAATCCGCCTCATCCTCCGGTTGTGTCCGTTCCTGAAATACATAATCGAGCAGGCTCATCGCGCTCGAATAATAGGGTGCATGCATCACGGAATTCTCCATAAGGGCGATTTTTGCAGGCATTTGCAGCCTTGCTTCCAAAAACTCCCTGCTGCCGCGGATCATGGACAGTCCGCCACCCGTGATATACACGCGCGAGCGCGTGCTCAGCGCCACCTTGCTTTCCCCCAGCTCATGCATTACGAGTGCGCAGATTTCCTCTACGCGTGCATCGATAATATCCTGTATGTTTTCGTAAGCGTACGTCTGAATCCTGCTCTCTTCCGAGCTGACGATTCCGTAATCGTCGTTTTCCTGCTGCGTCTCAAGTCCGAATACATAACGTTTCTTAAGCTGATCCGCATATTCTCTCGGGATATTCAGCCCGTGCGCCAAATCATTCGTGATATTCTCCCCGCCCACTTCCAGCACTGAATGGTACGACAGGGCATCGTTTTTTACAATGCTGATATCGGTATTCCATGCGCCTATATCCAGCAGTACCGACGTGTTTTCCCGCTCGCGCCTCGGGATCACGTACAGCGGCTGCGCATGGGGGACCGCAATGAACTGGTGCGCCTCTATATGCATATCCCCGAGTATGCTGTCGACTTTATCCAGAAAGGACCTTTCAGCCAGCACACAGGATACGTTGGCGCGCAGGACGTTCCCGCGCAGTCCCAGAGGATCCCGGATGGCGGCGCCGCCGTCAATGTGATACGACTGCGCAACGCTGTGCAGAAGCTCGAGGTCCTTGGGGATCTCAAACTTCTCGGCCGCGCGTATGGCCATATGCACGTCCTGCCTGGAGATACGCTTGTCCTTCTGCCTGACCTGCGTATCTGCGCGGACCAGCCCTGCATGGATGAAAGCGCCGGGCACGCCTACGATTGTTCTGCGTATCCGCATGTGCGCCTGTTCCTGCGCGCGCGAAACCGCTTCGTTTATAGCCATGGGCAGGCCCTTTTCATCGATGAACGCGCCGCGCCTGATCCCCGCGTATTCGCTCTTGCCGTATGATATAATGTCAGCACCGCCGGTTGCCCTTTGCTCGCCTATCACGCAGACGATTTTCGATGTGCCGATATCAATAGCAGAAGCGATACGCCTTTTCATCCAAACTGTCACCCCTCAACCGTGAGCATGGTATTGAACACATTTTTTCATTATTATTATATCATACCAGACCTAAGACCCCACGGAAATATCTTTTTTATTTCTTTTTGTGAGCCTGTCCAATGTCAAGGGGAGTAGGTAGCGCTTTTTGTCCCGGTAACATCGAGCGTGCCGGATTTCTTGCCTTTTTGAGTTAGCACGGGGAGCATCGTGTCCACCCACAGGAACTTCGTATCCAGTTCCTTGGCTTTTCCAAGCCTGACGCTAAACCCGCTGCGCAGGCCCAGGACGATGTTGTACGGATCGCCAAGGTCGATGGACGCAATGGAGGACAGGCGTTTGCTGCGCACAAAAAACTGCAGCAGCGTGGTCAGAGCCGTTGTCTGCGTATTGTCCTTGCATTCAAGCGCTTCCCCCGCGCGTACGCCCGATATTTCCAAACCCGTGACCTTTGGATACGTTTTGAGGTCGGGGGACGGGTCCGTTTTCAGGATTGTCCCATTTTCGTCGATGCAGATATACGCGCCAAGGTAGTCCACAACCGCCCGCTGCTCTCGCTCATACACATGCAGTATCACGGTGTCGGGAAACTGGCGCTCGATATCCTCGAGCTTTATGTAAGGATTCCTCGACAGCGCCTTCGCCACGTCCTTGGCGTTGATCTTGAGCATGTTCATCCCGTGCGTTATCCCGCTCAAGGCTTTGATGGCTTCTGCGCTGATTTTCTTGTTGCCCTCGACCTTCAGGTTGTTGACGCACAGCAATTCAAAACTCATCAGGCCGGTCAGTACAACGATGCAGAGCACCGCCACCATCTTCCAGAATCCCTTTGCCTTGTACGTCATCTTTCAGTCAATCCTCCAGCCGAACAATATCCGCACCCAGAGAAGACAACTCTCTTGCAAGGTTTTCATATCCGCGGTCTATGTGGTGCACGCCCCTTAAAAGCGTCCGGCCCTCCGCGCGCAGCCCGGCCAGCACCAGCGCCGCGCCGCCGCGCAGATCCTTGCCCTCTACCTCGCTGCCCGTGAGCCTCTCAACGCCGCGTATGATGGCCATCCTGTCCTTGATCGTGATGTTGGCCCCCATCTTGCTCAGCTCGGGCGCATGCTTGAACCGGTTGTCAAATACGTTCTCGACAATAACACTTGTACCTTGAGCAATCGTACCCAGCGCAAACATCTGCGGCTGCATATCTGTCGGGAAGCCTGGATAGGGCAGCGTTTCGATCAGTTGCAGTTCAAGCGGGCGCTCGTTCCCGCGGACACGGACGGAGTCTTCATGTATATCTATTTGGCATCCCACTTCCCTGAGCTTGTGGATGACCGAATGCAGGTGCTCGGGGCGTACGTTGTCCAATAAGACGTCCCCCCCCGTAATGGCAGACGCCACCATATATGTACCGGCCACGATACGGTCAGGCATGATACGGTAGTCCACGCTGCTCAGTTCCTGGACGCCTTCTACTGTAACCGTACTCGTTCCTGCGCCTGAAATACGCGCGCCGCAGCCGTTCAAGAAGCTCTCCAGATCGACGATTTCCGGCTCCCTGGCCGCATTGTAGATTATGGTCGTCCCTTTCGCATACACCGCAGCCATCATCAAATTCTCGGTCGCCCCGACACTCGGATAGTCCAGATGGATCTCTCCGCCGCGCATGTTTTCGCCGTCACACACTATGAAGCCGAACTCTTCTTCCATTTGTATGTTAAGTTTCCTTAATCCTTTAAGATGCAAATCTATTGGCCGCGAACCTATCTCACAGCCTCCGGGATATGTGAACCGGGCTTTTTTGAACCGGCCCAGCACCGGACCGAGCATGAAGATCGAAGACCTGAGTTCTTTTGCGAGCGAATCCGGCATTTCCCAGCGGTGTGCGAGCGCAGCATCCACTTCCACGCTGTCTCCTTCGCGCCTGATGGTGCACCCCAGCTTCTCAAGGATACAGATCATGTTCGATACGTCCAGCAGATCGGGACAATCGCGGATGACCACAGGCCTGGTGTTAAGCAGTGACGCTGCCAGGATGGGCAGTATTGCGTTTTTCGCCCCGGCTACGCGTATTCGGCCACCGAGGCGTTTACCGCCCTCTATCGAAAACTTCGCCATGTGCGACACCTCCACAGTTTTGCATAATATCATCTTATGCAGCGCGCTTTGGTGTGTTCCCATTTGGCGTTTTCCGCCTCACTTTTCCGACAGGCAGGCAGCTTTTCGAGATATTAAGGAGTATCCCCATCGCACACATGAAAATCACCAGCGATGAACTGCCGGCGCTGAAAAACGGCAGGGAAATGCCGGTGGGCGGTATGCTGCCGGTCACCACGCATATATTGATTAGCACCTGTATTGCCAGAAGCCCGGATATCCCCGCAGCCATCAGGCTCCCGAACACGTCCGGGCAGCTCAATGCTACCCGTATGCCTCTGTATACCAGAAGGAAAAAGAGCGCAATCACGACAATAGCTCCGATGAAGCCCAGTTCCTCCACGATAATCGCAAATATGAAGTCCGATTCCCTGTACGGCAAAAACAGATATTTCTGGCGGCTCTGCCCCAGCCCGTTGCCGAACAGCCCGCCGGAGCCGATCGCATAAAGTGATTGTATCAGCTGGTACCCCGAGTCGCTCGGGTCGGCCCAGGGATCCAGGAACGTGAGCAGCCTTTGCAGACGGTACGGTTCCATAACGGTTAGCGCAACCGCTCCCGCGACACCTGCGCCGCCCAGCAAGACCCCGTGCCTTAAACGCATGCCCCCGGCAATCAGAAGGACGAAGGTAAGCGCCGCGATCGTGAGGACCATGCTGAAGTTGGGCTGTTTCAATATCAGAGCGCACAACACGCCCGCAGTCAGGAGTATGGGCAGGATGCCCTTGACGAAACTCTGCATCCGCTGCGGTTTTTTGCTGATGAACGCGGCAATAAACAGGATCATCGCAAACTTTGCTATTTCGGAAGGCTGTACGCTGAACCCCGCCACATAAAACCATCGCGAGGAGCCGTTGAGCGTCCTGCCGATACCGGGGATAAGCACCACGGCCAGCAGCACTACGGAAATGACGATGCCCGCCACATAGAGCTTTTTTAAACGCCGGTAATCGAAAAACGTGAAAAAAATCATGCCCGCAAGGCCTACCAGCGCACCGATCACCTGTTTGGAAAAAAAGTATTCGCTGTCGTCAAACTGCTGCTTGGCGTAATAGTAGCTTGCGCTGAACACCATGACCAGTCCGAAGCATACGAGGATGAGCGTGAGTATAAAAATGGAAAAATCGATATTCTTCGTTTTTTCCTTCAACGCTTTCATGCACTATCTCTCCAGTTTGTATACAATCCGTTTAAATTCCCGGCCCCTGTGCTCGAAATCCTTGAACATATCGTAGCTCGCACACGCCGGCGACAAAAGGACGTTATCTCCCGGCTCAGCCAGGGAAAAGGCTGTATGTACGGCTTCTTCAAAGCTGTTTGCATGCCATACGGCGTCATACCCCGCCTGCGCGCATGCATCCATCACCTGCTTAGCAGTATCCCCCAGCGCCACCACCGCCTTGATGCGGCCGCCGAACGATAGAATCATCGGCGCGAAATCACTTTTTTTATCGTAGCCGCCCGCGAGCAGCACAGTGGGCCTTTCCATTGCCTCGATCGCCTTAATGGAGGCGTCGGGGTTGGTGCCTTTCGAGTCGTTTATGAACCGTACGCCGTCCACCTCGCGCACGAATTCAATGCGGTGTTCAACCCCCGGAAACGCCATAAGCGCCTCGCGCACGACAGAAGCTTCAATCCCGTAGCACATTGCGCAGAGGGTGGCCGCCATCGCGTTTTCCAGGTTGTGCGCGCCCGGGATGCGTATCTCTTTCGTTTTGCACACCTCTATCGGTCCTGCCCCCAGGTCGGCCATCACGGCATCCCCGTCCACATACGCGCCCCGGTCCACCCTGTGCCTGCGGCTGAAGTAAAACACCTGCGCTTTTGTTTTAATTGCCATGCCCCGGACAACGGGATCGTCATAATTCAGCACGGCATGATCGGCTTTTGTCTGATTCTTAAATATATGTTCCTTGGAGGCGATATAGGCTGCCATGTTCCCGAAACGATCCAGATGGTCCTCAGTAATATTGAGCACTGCGCAGATGCCAGGATGGAATTCTTTCGTGCTCTCGAGCTGGAACCCCGCCACCTCGGCGACCACCACTTCCCCCGGACGGGTTTGAAGCGCCTCGGCCGCTATGGGGACGCCGATATTCCCGAGCACCCGCGTTTTATGCCCCGCCGCCTTGAATATTTCCCCTGTAAGCGCCGTTGTGGTGGTCTTTCCGTTGGTGCCGGTTATCGCCACCAAATCAGCCTGCAAGAAACGATATGCAAGTTCTATCTCGCCTATTACTTCAATTCCAAGTTCTTCTGCGCGCCGCGCAAAGGGCGCGTTTATGGAAATGCCGGGGCTTAATACCACCAGGTCCGTCCCTTCAACGAGCTCCATCGCGCCCTGCCCCAGCCGGTATTCGATCTCCAGCCCGCTGAGCTGATCGATATACTCTTTCAGCGCGCCTGCATCCTTATTATCGTTTACAACCACATGCGCGCCGCATGCGCAAAGCAGCTTCGCGCAGGCCGCGCCGCTTCTGGCAAGGCCGGCCACTAATACGCGTTTTCCACTGAGTTCCATCTAAACCCTCCGTTTCACACGCCAAGGAGCGCGATCAGGCATGTGACCGTCGTTACCAGCATGTACATCGACACAACCTTCGTTTCGGGATTGCCCTTCAGTTCGTAATGGTGGTGGAGCGGCGCCATCCTGAACACGCGCTTTTTACGGAGCTTGTACGAGCCTACCTGCAGGACCACGGACAGGTCGGACAGCACGAACATCAGGCCCATGACCGGTATGAGCAGGGTCACGCGCAGCATAATGGCCAGCACCGCCACAGCGCCGCCCAGCGCCAGCGCGCCCGTATCGCCCATGAACACGCGGGCGGGATACGTGTTGAAGCGCAGAAAGCCCAGGCACGCGCCGGTGACCGCTCCGGCGAACACCAGCATGTTTCCGTAGTTCCCGGCAAGCAGCGTCTGCCCCTGTGCATTTGCCGTACCCATGAACAAAACGTACAGGATGCCAAGCGTGAATGTGTTGAGCAGCGTGACGCCCGAAGCCAGGCCGTCCAGTCCGTCCGTCAGGTTCACGCCGTTGACCACGGAAATCACCACGAACACCGTAAAGGGGATAAACCATACCCCCATATCCCATTCCGCCCCCCCGGTAAAGGGGATGATCAGCTTACTGCCAATGCCCGGGTCGTTGTAGGCGTAGAGCGCCACCACGATGGCAAGCCCCAGCTGCCCTATAATCTTCTGGTACGCCTTGAGGCCCATCGAGCGTTTCCGTATGACCTTGATAAAATCATCAAGAAAACCGACCAGCCCGTACCCCAGCGTAATAAGGACCGCCAGCAGCAGGTATTCGACAGGTCCGTTAAACAGCACCAGACAGGTCAGCACGATGGCCAGCAGGATGATCACGCCGCCCATCGTGGGCGTCCCCGCTTTAGAAAGATGGGTCTGCGGCCCGTCGTCCCGTACCATCTGCCCGAACTTGAGCCGCCGGAGCATCGGGATGACGACAGGCCCCAGAAGCAGGCTGACCGCAAAGGAAAGAAGTATGGCGTAAATCAGGTTGTGCATTGCAATTCCCTCATTCGTTTATTTGGCCGGCGTCGAGTTTGGCGTAGAATTCCTCAACGATTTCCTTGTCGTTGAAATGGAACTTTACTCCATGAATCTCCTGGTAGTCTTCATGGCCTTTGCCTGCCAGCAGAACCACGTCACCGTTTCGGGCTTGCTTTAGTGTATACTCGATGGCTTCCAACCGGTTTTCAATTACGACATACTCGCAAGCGGTGCGCCTCATGCCTTCTATAATATCGTTTATAATGTCCATCGGCTGCTCGGTGCGCGGATTGTCCGACGTGATAACGCAGAAATCACAATAGCGCCCCGCAATCTCGCCCATGAGCGGGCGTTTTCCCCGGTCTCGGTCGCCTCCGCACCCGAACATGGTAATGATGCGGCCCCTGGCAAACTCCTTTATAGAATTCAATACGTTGTCCAGCCCGTCCGGGCTGTGGGCGTAGTCGAGTATCACCGTCACATCCCTTCCGTGGGTATCCAGGACCTCGAAGCGCCCGGAAACGTTTTGGAGCTTCTCCAGGCCGGTAATGATGTTGTTGGCGGTCGCACCCAGCACATGCGCTATCCCTGCTGCAGCCAGCGCGTTGTAGACGCTGAAAAGGCCGGGTATGCGCAGGTTGACGGGCAGGGTCTGGCCGCCAATCCGCAGCATAAATCTTACGCCGCGCGGCGTGATTTCAATGCTTTGCGCCATGACATGCGCCTGTTCGCGTATTCCGAACCCTGTAACCGGATAATCCCGTCCCTCCACCATTTTTTGCGACACGGCATCGTCAAGGTTTATAACAGCGGATTTGCACATCCTGAACAGGATTTTTTTGGAAGCGAAATAGTCCTCCCAGTTTCCGTGGAAATCCAGATGGTCCTGCGTCAGGTTTGTGAAAGCCGCTACATCAAAGGTAATGCCCGCCACACGTTTTAGCTTGAGCGAATGGCTGGACACCTCCATGACCACCGTATGTACGCCTTCGTCGCGCATCCTTTTGAGGAGCCGGTGCAGGTCGACGGATTCGGGCGTGGTGCGCTCGGTATGGATGCGCTCGTCCCCAATCATGTTGGTGATTGTGCCCAGCAGCCCCACCTTTTGCCCCGCCGATTCCAAAATGGATTTGACCATATACGTCGTGGAAGTCTTGCCGTTGGTGCCCGTTACGCCAACCATCGTCATGGCTCTGGCCGGATTCCCGAAAAACGCCGCGCTCATCAGCGCCATGGCATCCCTCGAATCCTTCACGCTCACCTGCGTGACGTCTTTGGGCAATTCGAGTCCATGCTGGACGACAACAGCCCTGGCGCCGCGTTCCACTGCGGCGGCCGCATAGTCGTGACCGTCCGCTTGTATCCCCTTAATGCAAAAGAAAACGCAGCCATCGATAGCTTGTCGCGAATCGTAGACCACATCCGTAATTTCGATATCCGTCTCCCCTGTCACCTTATAACCGGGGAGCGGACAAAGCAGTTCGCTGAGTTTCATACACGTCCTCCATGCAGATAAAATGCACGGTCTGATTATACCATATTCGCCGCATAAATCACTTCATAATTAAGGGCCGCCGCTGCAGGTAAGCTTTACCTGCGTACCCTGCGGAACCTTTGTCCCCGCCGTGACCGACTGGGCCGTCACAGTCCCATCGCCGCTCAACTTCACAGTCAGGCCGGCTGCTTCCATCTCGGAACGCGCCTGCGCAGCGGGTTTATTCAGGACATCGGGCACGGTCACCGGCTCCGTGTTCTCAGGTGTCTGATTCTGACCCGGAGAGTTGGTGTACAACAGCACCTCCGATCCCTTTGTCACTTCGGCGCCCGCCTGCGGCATCTGGCTCTTGATAACGCCGCCCTGGTCCGAACACTTGCCGGTGAGGCCTTTCTTTCTCAGTTCGTTCATCGCGTCCTCATAGGACTCGCCCCGCACATCCGGCACCTCAACGGTTTGCTTTTTGGTTTCGCCGTCTTTATACGTTGGTTCGATGCCCAGATACGGAAGCGTATCTTCCATTATACTCTTTACATACGGCGCTGCTACCACGCTGCCGAACGTCGAGGAAACGCCCTGCGGCTCATCCACGATGAACAGCACCACGATTTCAGGATCGTCCGCCGGGGCAAATCCGATGAACGAAGCGACGTTCTTGCCTACTGCAACCTGCCCGTTCTCGTATTTCTGGGCCGTACCCGTTTTACCGCCTACCCGGTACCCGGGAATCTGCGCATTTTTGCCGCTGCCATGCTGTACAACGGATTCTAAAAGGGCGCGGACCTGGGCGCTCGTGTCCCCGGATATCACCTGATTGACCACCTTAGGGCTGTTTTCAACCACGGTATTACCCTCTGCATCCCGTACGCTTGAGACCAGATACGGCTGCATGAGCTTCCCGCCGTTCACCGCCGCACTGACGGCGGTGATGAGTTGCAGCGGCGTTACCGCAACACTCTGCCCGAAGGACATGCGCGCCAGGTCGAAGGATTTGACACTCGCTTTATCCTGCACGATACCCGTACCGTCGCTGGTGAAATCTATGTTGGTTTTCTTGCCGAAGCCGAATTTATTAATATAGTCATACATTTTATCCAGCCCCACCCCGAGGCCCATCTGCATGAAGGCGACGTTGCAGGAGTTTTCCACCGCTTCGACCAGCGTCTGGCTCCCGTGCGTCTTCCAGCACTTGATCTTCTGTCCGTCGACGTCCTTGACGCCTGAGCAGTAAAAGCTGCTGTTCAGGTTTGCAACGCCTTCCTGCAAGGCTGCCGACAATGTGATGATCTTGAAAGTCGAGCCCATCTCGAAAGCGTCCGAAACCGCTGTGTTGCGGGAAAGCTTCTGCAGCTCGGTTATATTATCGCGCGGCGGACTGTTCAGGTCAAAATCAGGCTTGTTGGCCATAGCCAGAATCTCACCGGTTTTCGGGTTCATCACAATGCCCGTAATACCCTTCGGGTTATTGATGGTCATGGCTTCATCCATGGCTTTTTCCAAGAAATACTGGATGACGTAATCGATGGTCAGCACGACCTCGTTGCCGTCCTTGGCTGCAATGTTCTCCTTCGTTCCCAGCGCTATTTCATTGCCGTCCCTGTCTGTCTCGGTCAGCTCAACGCCGTCTTCGCCTTTGAGATATTTGTTGTATGCCGCTTCAATGCCCTCCTGGCCTTCACCGTCCACGGTCGTGTACCCGAGTACCTGTGTGAGGAAGTCCTTTTGCGGGTAGTACCGTTTCGTATCTATCACCAGGCGCACGCCGGTAAGCTTGAGCGCGCGGATGGCCTGGCTCTGCTCCGACGTGATCTGCCGTTTTATCCAGACCTCGCCCTTTTTTTTGTCGCTGGCTTTCTTTTTGATATCGGCCGCGTCCATCCCGAGAATTGCGGCCAGCTTTGCCGCCACTTCCTCCGGATCCTTGATAAGGTTGGGCAGCAGCGCGACCGTATCGGCCGAAGACGACTGCGCGAGGATGTTGCCGTTGCGGTCGACAATATCGCCGCGGTCCGCTTTAATCGTGAAATTGCGTGTCCACTGGTCGAGCGCCTTTTGCTGTAGCGACGGACCGTTGACAAACTGTATCCAGCCAATCCTGATGATCAAAGCAAAAAAAAGCAAGGTTATTGCCACAAGAATGGCAATTAACCTTTTTTTGTTGGCCAGAGCCGCCATTGACACCTCTTTTCCTCACCTTTCCACGCAGATAATCAATCCAGCAGGCCAAGCAACATATCATATATCCCCTGAAACTGCTTGTTGTCTTCCGTTGTTTTATTCGCAGAAGAAACAGGAGCCTGTTTCTCCTCAGGCAGCGTGACATATATTTTCTGGTCCCCGCCCGGCGTGTTCATGTCAAGGTCCGTCCCTGCGCGCGTACGCACCTCATCCAGGCTCAGTGTGGTATTCATTTGCGTCCGCAGCTTGCGCGTTTCTTCCTTTGCCGCGGACAGCTCCTGCTTGAGCGTTTTAAGGTCGCTGTTGACTTCGTCGATATAGGCAAAACGCATGATGACAACGACAAATAACGCAAAAAATGTCAGGACAAGGCAAACGCTGGCCATTTTCCTGCGCAGTGTGGATTTGGGCGCAACCTTCGGTTTCTGCTCCGTGCGCGGCCTTGCCTGCCGTTCGCGCCTGGGCGCCGGGGCCGTCAGGGGAAGATTCTTCGCGGCGCTGCCGTTTGTCGATCCTGCTAACACTTTTATTCAGCCTTTCTTCCGGTTAGAACCGGACGTATTTTCTACGCCGTCGACAAATCCCTTTGGGTTTGCGACGGATTTCCTGTGCGGTTAAAATGCCGCTCTTGGCGCCATTTTTTCGTTGCTCACTCCGGGGCCCCCGTAAAGCGAAGCTTTATGGGGATAAGGAGGAGCAACGCAGCATGCGAGCTTTCATGCTTCCGCGTGGGAGCGAAGTTTGCTCCGACGCTCTGACGCACATGTCGTCAGATTGGATTTTAGGTGGGGAATTGCGATCCCCCACACCCCCTAAGAGATGCTTTGTCAATAGCCTGATTTCTCAAAGACCCGCAGCTTCGCGCTGCGTGCGCGCGCGTTTTGCTCCAGCTCGTCCTTGCCCGGGACGATGGGACGGCGGGTGACGACGCGCCCTTTGGGCGCTTTCCCGCAGACGCATTCCGGGAAATCCTTCGGGCATATGCACGGGTCGGCCCAGGTGGAAAACGCGTTTTTCACCAGCCTGTCCTCGAGCGAATGGAAGGTAATAACGCACAGCCTGCCTCCGGGGTTTAGGACGCCTACAACCGCTTCGAGCGCCTTTTCAAGGTGCTCCAGCTCGCTGTTGACCTCGATGCGGATCGCCTGGAACGTACGCCGCGCCGGATGCGGGCCTGTCCGGCGCGCGGCCGCCGGTATCGCTTCCCTGACCGTGTCGGCAAGCTCAAACGTGCTTGAAACAGGTTTATGCTCCCTCTGTTTCACGATCCGGGCCGCGATACGCGCGGCAAACCGTTCTTCGCCGTACTCGCGGATGATGCGCGTAAGCTCCTTCTGCGAGTATCCGTTGACGACGTCGTACGCCGATAGTTTCTGGTCCCGGTCCATGCGCATATCCAGCGGCGCATCCGCATTATAGCTGAAACCGCGGTCAGGGTTGTCCAACTGGTAGGAGGATACGCCCAAGTCCAGCAGGCATCCGTCGATTCCGGCAATTCCAAGGCTGTCGAGCACTGATTGTATATCCACGAAATCGGCATGCACGGGATAAAACGCATTCTTGAATTCACCAAGGCGTTCCGTGGCCGACTCCAGCGCCTCTTTATCCTTGTCCAGCCCGATGAGCCTTCCGCCGGGCAGGATGCGCCTCATAACATGCAGGGCATGTCCGCCGCCGCCCAGCGTGCAGTCAACCATGGTTTTGCCCGGACTGCATAAAAGGTTCTCTACGCTTTCATCAAGCAACACGGATGTATGGGAAAACTCCAAACCGAATCTCCTTTATATGCCTACCAGGCTCATCGCCTCGTCGTAACCGATATCCTCTTTGGCGTAGTACGCCTCCCAGGTGCTCCTGCTCCATATCTCAATGCGGTTGGTCGCGCCGATGATGGTTGCGTCTTTTTCCAGGCCGGCGCATTCGCGCAGGTTCGCGCTCAACAGCACCCGCCCCTGCTTGTCCAGTTCGACGTCGGTCGCCCAGGCGGACAGCAACCGGACCACGCGCTGCGCATTGACGTCCCCAAGCGGCAGGGAGCGCAGTTTCTCGGAAAAGGCTTCCCACTGGTCAAACGAAAAACCAAAAAGGCATCCGCCCGTTCCGCGCGTGATCACGAAACGCTCGCCCAGTTCTTCGCGCAGTTTCGCCGGTATGAACAGCCTGCCTTTTGCGTCCAGGCTGTGTTGGAACGTACCAATGAGCAAAGCCTTCACCTCAATAGTATAATAACCCACATCTCACCACTTTTAACCACTACGATGTATTAATTCTCCATTCGTTTTAAAATTCCTGCAAGAATTTTATTTTTTTCAGAAAAAGTATTTTACACTATGCAAACCGTTTTCTCAAAACGCAAACTGGAACCCGATGATGGGCATGAAAAAAGCCTCCATGTCCAGGAGGCAACGGCATGTCAAAAATATTTGTTGTGAAGGAGCAACGCGACTAAGAATCCATTTTAAGAAGTATTATATGATTCTTCGCTGCGCTCAGAATGACATATAAGCGTTTTTATTTCAATCAGCAGATTTTTTTGAGTTTAAACCCGAGGTGGTCGCAGGATACGAGCGTATACTCCACCCCGTCCAGTTCCCCCTCAAAAGCAGTCGCAAGCGACTTGCCGTGCAGGTGTCCGTAAACCACCTTGCGTACCCCGTATTCTTTGAACAGGCGTACAAACCCGGATTCCTCCTGCCGCTCGTTGAACGGGGGGAAATGCATCATCGCGAGCAGCCGTGCTCCGCTGTTTTCTTCCAGCAGTTTCGCACCGGCCCTGAGGGACAGCTCCAGGCGCGAAACCTCACGCTCATAAATCTTTTTATCTTCCTCGGAAAATGCACCGTCAGACGGGCAGGGCCACCCGCGCGTACCGCAGATCACATGTCCGCCCAAAAAGTATGCCTGGTTTTGAAGGGGCAGCATATTTGGCGGCAGAACCGAATGCAGCTTCGTGACCGAACTCCACCAGAAATCGTGGTTTCCCTTGATTATGACCTTCGTTCCCGGGAGCGCAGCAATCTCCATGAGGTCAGCCACAGCGTCTCCGAGCCGCATCGCCCAGCTCGTATCCCCGGGCAGCAGCACGACATCGGTTTCCCCCACCCTCTGCAGCCAGTCGGACTTGATCTTCTTCCAGTGCCCTTCCCAATGGCTGCCGAATATGTCCATTGTCTTGTCCATCGATCCGGCCAGATGCAGGTCGCCGATGGCAAAAACATTCATGGCAGCACCTCAATATGACACGACCTATTACGCTTCATCATCATCTGTCTCATAGGGCTCATCATCCGTCCCAAACGTCTCCTCGTCCAGCCCGAAAGGCTCATCGGCAAAGTCTTCGCCGGCATCTGCATCGAGGTCTTCGTCGACTCCGTCAAAATCAGCCGGTAATTCTTCTTCGACTACGTCGATATCCACATCTTCAAGTTTTTCTTCAATCAATTCGGACTCGTCATCGTCGTCCACCGCATCATCCAGGACCTTTTCAAGGTTTTCCTGGCGTTTTTTCTCGCGCAGGCATAAAATGCACAGGTCTTCACCGGGTACCACGGGCGCCTCGTTGCATTCGGTGCAAATATCCGGCTGCACTTCAACATCCGCTTCTCTTCGCAGTTCCCGCTTGCAAACGTTGCAGAAGTTTTCTCCTTCTTTGATGTAATTCAATTCGCATCTCGGACACTTGATCAGCGCCATCGCCAACCTCCAACGATATTATTTGTCTCCAGGCAATCATCGTTTAACGCCTCGGAGGATTTTTTTATCCAAACGCTTTATTGGTAAACGCTATCTGACCGTTCCAGCGCTTCGCCGATGGATTGGATTAATTCCTCACATCCTATGCGCGAGAGCACGGAGACGGGAATAACTTTGTTAGCAGCATCGAGTTCCAGCTTTTTTACAATGTTTTTTGTATGATTCAGCCATTTTGATTTTGCAATCTTGTCGCACTTGGTGGCAACGACGGTGAACGGGATGCCGTAATGCCTGAGCCACGCGCACATCTGCACATCGTCGCGCGTGGGATCATGCCGGATATCCACAAGCAGGTACATGTGCCGCAGCTGTGCGGATGTTTTCAGATACCCTTCCACCAGCTTCGCCCAGCCCTCCTGCACGGTTTTTGATACGCGCGAAAAGCCGTAGCCCGGCAAATCGACCAAATAGAAGGCGCCGTTTATTCTGAAAAAATTCACAAAACGTGTTTTCCCCGGGCGCGAGCTTATATGCGCAAGCTTCCGGTTGTTTGCCAGAGCATTGATAAGCGACGACTTCCCGACATTGCTTTTCCCCGCGATCGCAATCTCTGGCATGCCTTCGGCCGGATAATCCGAAAGCCTGGTCATGCTCGTGACAAATTCGGCTTGTTTGATACGGAAAGGCTCCATGTTTATCCCCTAAATCAAGGCGCTTTGGAGCACGTCGTCCAGGTCGTTCGCCAGCAGGAACCGGATATCCTTGCGAACGTTCTCCGGAACCTCCTCAAGGTCCTTCAAATTCTCGGCGGGGATGATCACTTTTTTATGCCCGCGCGGTGCGCCGCCAGAGCCTTCTCTTTGAGTCCGCCTATCGGAAGTACGCGTCCTCTTAACGTGATCTCGCCCGTCATCGCCACGTTCTTGCGCACGGGGCGGTTGCTGAGCGCCGATATGATCGCTGTCGCCATGGTGATGCCCGCGGAGGGCCCGTCTTTGGGGATGGCTCCCTCGGGAATGTGCACGTGCAGGTCCGTATTCGTGTAAAACGCAGGATCGATGCCCAGCTCCTCCGCTTTTGAGCGGATATAGCTCAAGCCTGCGCGGGCGGATTCCTTCATGACATCGCCGAGATGCCCCGTGAGTTCGAGTTTGCCGTCGCCGCGCATGGGCGTAGCCTCCACCAGCAGCGTCTGCCCGCCGGAGGGCGTCCACGCAAGGCCGGTGACAACGCCTACTTCGTCTCGCGTGCTTGCGGCATCCCTGCGGTAACGCTCGGGGCCAAGATATTTATGCAGGTTATTCGGACGGATGCGGATTCTGCGCCTGCCGCGCTCCGCCATTTCGCGCGCCCCCTTGCGGCAGATGTCCGCGATTTTGCGTTCCAGCGTCCGAACGCCCGCCTCCATCGTATAATGGTTGATGATATCGCGCATGGCCTGTTCTTCAATGACGAGATTTGCAGGTTTCTGCCCATGCAGCGCAAGCTGTTTGGGCAGGAGGTGCTTCAAAGCAATGCCGAGCTTTTCTTCTTCCGTATAACTCGATATATTGATGACCTCCATGCGGTCCAGCAGCGGACGCGGTATCGTGTCAGCGTTGTTTGCCGTCGTGATAAACATGATCTGTGACAGGTCAAAGGCGATATCCAGGTAATGGTCGCGGAAGGTCGCGTTCTGCTCGGGATCAAGCACCTCCAGCATGGCCGAGGCAGGGTCGCCCCTGAAATCGCTGGACATCTTATCGATCTCGTCCAACAAAAACACGGGGTTCATCGTCCTGGCCTGCTTTAGCGAAGAAATAATCCTTCCGGGGATGGCGCCGATATACGTGCGCCTGTGTCCGCGTATCTCGGCCTCGTCGCGCACGCCGCCCAGGGACATGCGCACGAAGTTGCGCCCCAGGGCGCGCGCTATGGAGGAAGCGACCGATGTTTTGCCGACGCCCGGCGGCCCGACAAAACAAAGGATGTTCCCCTTCATGCTGCCCGTGAGCTTACAGACGGCCAGATACTCGATCACGCGGTCCTTGACCTTGTTCAGCCCGTAATGGTCTGCATCCAGGGTCTTCTGGACGCGCGCAAGGTCGATTTCATCCTCCGTATGCTTGCCCCAGGGGAGGTCGAGTATCCATTCGACATAGGAGCGAACCACAGAGACCTCGGGCGAACCCATCCCCATTTTGGACATGCGGTCTATCTCTTTTTCGGCCTTTTCGCGCGCCTCCTGCGATACAGGCGTTTCATCCAGGCGCTTTCTTAATTCGTCGGCTTCCTGAACGATGGTATCCTTTTCACCGAGTTCCTTCTGTATGGCTTTTATCTGTTCGCGCAGATAATACTCGCGCTGGCTCTTGTCCATCTGCTTGCGGACGCGCTGGTTTATAGTGCGTTCAATTTCGAGCACCTCGATTTCATTGCCCAGAATCACGAGAACCTTTTCGAGGCGTTCGCCGACATCAAAGCATTCCAGCACGCCCTGCTTATCCTCCAGGCGCAGCAGGACGTTGGACGCGATGATATCCGATATCTGTCCCGGGTCCTCCACCGCGCTCACCGAGGCAAACGTATCATTCGTCACTTTATTTGAAAGCTTGACATATTCTTCAAAAGAATCCAGTACGCTGCGCATGAGCGCTTTCATCTGCAGTTTGTCCTCGGGTATCTGGTCAGGCTGCGCTAAGACTTCCGCGGTAAAAAATGGCTCGGTCTGCGTGAACCGTTCCACGGTTGCACGTTCCAGTCCTTCCACGAGAACGCGGATATTGTCGCCGGGGAGCTTCAATACCTGCTTGATACGTGAAATTGTGCCTACTTTGTATAAATCATCCGTTTCGGGTATGTCCACAGCAACATCCTTTTGTGATACGAGGAAAATCTGCTGGTCATGGGCCATCGCCTCTTCCAGCGCCGCAATGGACTTTTCACGCGCCACATCAAAATGCAGCACCATATACGGGAATATCGTCAAACCCCGAAGCGGGAGAACAGGCAATACCACGGCATCGACGTTTTGAACGGGTTCCATGCCAACCCTCCTTCTTTGGTAGCCCCCAACGGGGCGCATTTATTATAGCAACTCTCTTGTTATAGCGCAAGCATCCCGTCACCCCAAATATTTTCTCCATATCAGCCGTCGATAAAACATAACGCAATCGATTCTTCAGGCGGTAAACAAACCCCTTTGGAGTTTGTCACGCTGTCGGTTTTACATACCTTTTTTTCACGCTTTTTTTCAACGGTTATACTCCGGCTGCAAACGCCATGACAAACATAGAACGGATGATCTGGCGCCATACAGCCGTCGATGTAAACAAAACACCGGTGATTCCGGTGTTTTGTTTACGGTTTACCCAATCAGCACCGAGCGTGCTGTTATAAGTAATACACACCTAATGCTTCAGGACGCTGTTTCCGTGTTTGTAGCAACTTCCAGCTCGTCACGCTTTCCGGTTTTCTTAAGCTTCTTTTTCGTCCTGGGAACGTCGGTTATCACGAGTTCGGGCTGCAATCTTTTTTCCACATGATCGCGCGTTATGATGCACTTGGTAACATCGTCCCGCGACGGTATATCGAACATCACATCGAGCATGATATCTTCCATGATGGCCCTGAGTCCGCGTGCGCCGGTCTTGCGTGCAAGCGCCTCGGCCGCGACAGCCCGGATCGCGCCTTCTTCAAACTCAAGCTCGACGCCGTCGATCTCAAAGAGTTTGACGTACTGGTTGACCAGCGCGTTTTTAGGCTGTGTGAGTATGCTCACCAGCGCGTCTTCATTGAGCTGCTCCAGCGTCACAATGACGGGCAGGCGCCCGACGAATTCGGGGATAAGGCCGTATTTGAGCAGGTCCTCAGGCAATATGTTCTTTAGCACCTCGCCGATATCCTTTTCCTTTTTGCTCTGGATCTCCGAGCCGAACCCCATCGTCTTTTTCCCTGTACGCGTCTCGATGATCTTGTCGATGCCCTCGAATGCGCCGCCGCAGATAAAGAGGATGTTCGTCGTATCGATCTGAATGAACTCCTGCTGCGGATGCTTGCGTCCGCCCTGCGGCGGCACGCTCGCAACCGTGCCTTCCAGTATTTTCAGCAAAGCCTGCTGCACGCCCTCGCCCGAAACATCGCGGGTGATGGAGGGGTTTTCAGATTTCTTTGCAATCTTGTCGACTTCGTCGATGAAGATGATTCCCTTCTCGGCGCGGTCCACATCATAGTCCGCGGCCTGGATGAGCTTGAGCAGGATGTTCTCGACATCCTCGCCCACATACCCCGCCTCGGTTAATGAGGTTGCGTCCGCGATTGCAAAAGGAACGTTCAAAATGCGCGCCAGCGTCTGCGCCAGCAGCGTCTTTCCGCAGCCCGTGGGACCCAGCATCACGATATTGCTCTTTTGCAGCTCCACGTCGTCTTTTTTTATGTCGGCGTTGATGCGCTTGTAATGGTTGTATACAGCGACCGCCATCGATTTTTTGGCGCTGTCCTGGCCCACGACGTACTGGTTCAGGCTCGCCAGAATCTCCTTGGGCTTGGGAATATCCTGCACTTCAACGCTTGAAACATCGCTGAAATCCTCTTCCATGATCTCCATGCAAAGTTCCAGGCATTCGTCGCAGATGTACACTCCGGGCCCGGCTACCAACCTTCGCACCTGCTCCTGTAGCTTTCCGCAAAAGGAGCACTTAATTTTTTTCGTCTCATCGTATTTTGTCATTCTTTCACCTCATGGCCGGCTTTATGCCAACATGGGACGTATTGTGCCTTATTCCGCTCCGCTTAATGCCGCGGAGGAAATATCTCGTCAATGATGCCGTATGCCTTGGCATCTTCCGCGCTCATGTAGAAATCGCGCTCCACATCCGCGGCGATACGCTCAATGGACTGGCCGGTGCGCTCGCTCAGGATGCGGTTCATCTTTTGTTTTATCTTTATTATATGCTCAGCCACTATCGCTATGTCCGTTGCCTGTCCGCGGGCGCCGCCTGACGGCTGGTGGATCATGACCTCGCTGTTGGGCAGGGCACGGCGTTTCCCCTTGACGCCCGCCGCCAGCAGGAACGCGCCCATCGACGCCGCAAGCCCTACGCAGATGGTGGAAACATCGGGCTTGACATACTGCATCGTATCATAAATGGCCATGCCCGCGGTAATAGAGCCGCCCGGGCTGTTGATGTAGAGCTGGATGTCCTTGTCGGGGTCTTCCGCCTCCAGAAACAAAAGCTGCGCGACAACCAGGCTGGCCGTCGTGTCATCCACCTCGCCGCCCAGAAAAACGATCCTGTCCTTTAAAAGCCGCGAATATATATCGTACGAGCGTTCTCCTCGATTGGTCTGTTCAACTACAATAGGAACGAGACTCATCTATGCATACCTCCTTTGCTCTAAACAGCATAGCACTTCGTTTATTCCTTGGCCGCCGGATCGTCTCCGGCTTCGCTTTCGGATTTTGGGTCTACGTAGACCGCATTGCGCATGATCATGTCGATCGTTTTATCGATGGCGACAGTGTCCTTAATGTACTCCAACTCACGCGGTTGCATACGCTTTTTTAACTCTTCCGGTTCCAGCCTGCGATTCTTTGCTATTTGCTGAATTTTTTCCTCGACGGCTTCGTCATCGGCCTCAATGCCTTCGGCGCTGCGTATGGCCTGGATTACCAAATGGTTCTTTATGCGCCTGATTGCTTCATCGCGATAGCGTGCGCGGTACTCTTCGACAGATGATCTGGCATACTGGAAGAAGTCCTCGAGACGCAACCCGCTGCCCGCCAGGTTCATGCGCAGATCCTGCAGCATGGTATCGAGCTGGTCTTCCACCATGCAATCCGGGATGGTCACCGCCGCGTTGTCCACAACCGCGTTTAACGCGGCCTCCTCCATCTTGTCCCTGGCGGCCTTTTCGCCTTCCTCGGTCAGCTTTTGGCGGACGTCTTTAAGGTATTCATCCACCGTGTCAAGCGTGTCGCTGATGTCCTTGACAAATTCGTCGTCAAACTCGGGCAGTTCCTTCTGTTTGATTTCGTGGAGCTTAATATGGAAAACGGCATCCTTGCCTGCATATTCCTCCGCCGGATAATTCTCGGGGAATGTAACCTCGATATCTTTTTCCTCGTCCTTGTTCATGCCCACGATCTGCTCTTCAAAACCGGGGATGAATTGCCCCGATCCGATATTGAGCGTCGCGTTTTCGGCGCTTCCTCCCGGAAATTCCTCGCCGCCGATGGTGCCGGTATAATCCAGTATGACGCGGTCGCCATCCTGTACGGCGCGGTCGGTCTCAACGTAGCGGGCCGCTTTTTCCAATGCCTGGTCCACTTTTGCCTGTACCTCGGCATCGCTTACATTATACTCCGCCTTCTCGACTTCTATACCCTTGTACTGTCCCAGCGTGACCTCGGGCATGATATGCACTTCAGCCGTGAAAACCAGGGGTTCGTTCCTGCCAATATTCTCGATATTGATGGACGGGCGTTCAACCGGTTCGAGCTCCAGTTCTTTAATCGCCGCTTCATATGCATCGGGCATCACTTCCTTGAACGCGTCTTCAAAGAAAACGCCTTCCCCGTAATGCGACTCTATCACCTTGCGCGGCACGCGCCCCTTTCGAAAACCTGGTGCGCGATAGTTGCTGCGGGTCTTTTTATAGGCTTTTTCAAGCCCGTTTTCAAAGGTTTCGGCATCTACCTCAATCGTAAGCTTGACCTTATTTTCCGCGATTTTTTCCATTGAAAGCGCCATTGCATTTCCTCCTGCTATATGTCACCGTAAGCGCCCTGAACCCAGGCGCTTTTCAAGCATTCTAAAGTAGTTTATCACAATAGCATATCAAATGCAACCGCGCAAATAACGGTACTAAATGCTAGGGAAGAAACAGGAATTCGCTTTGGAAAACCCCTCGCAGCTTTGATTTCATTATACACCATTTTTGCGTACCCTTAACCGGTTTTTTGCCTGTGTTTTATGTTGTTTTCGTGAAACAGTTTTATTACCACCGTACCCTTTTGCGGCGTTTTTCCGCGCAGGGCCTTTATCCTGCCTTTTGGGCGGCTGCGGGCGGATCAGGCACAGCGGCCCGTAGCCAATGAGGTCCTCCCGTTTCGCTTTTCGCAAAGCCTTTTCGACGAGCGGACGGTTTGCCGGCCTGTTGTACTGCATCAGCGCGCGTTGCATCGCTTTTTCCTCAGGATCGCGCGGGACGTATACGCGCTCCATCGTAAGCGGATTGTATCCCGTATAATACATGCAGGTGGAGAGCGTACCGGGCGTCGGATAAAAATCCTGCACCTGCTCGGGACAATATTTGATATCGCGCAGGTACTCAGCAAGCTCCACCGCTTCCTTGAGCGAGCACCCGGGATGGCTGGACATGAAATACGGCACGAGGTACTGTTCTTTCCCCGCTTTTCTGCTCCGTTCCAGAAACTTCTTTGCAAAAGCGTCGTACACGGCTCTCTCCGGCTTCCCCATCAGCCGAAGCACCCTTCTTGACACATGCTCAGGCGCAACCTTAAGCTGGCCGCTCACATTATGCCTGACCAGATAGTCAAAGAACGCGGAGTCCTTGTCCAGCATCATGTAATCGTACCTGAGTCCCGACCGCACAAACACTCGTTTCACGCCCGAAACCCCGGCAACTCCGCGGAGCATGTCGAGATAGGCGCGGTGTCCGGTTTTCAGGTTCGGGCAGGGCTTGGGCGTAAGGCATCTTCGGTGCAGGCACGCGCCCTCCTTTTCCTGTTTTTCGCAGGCCGGGCCTGAAAAATTGGCGGTGGGGCCGCCCACATCGTGAATATTGCCCTTGAAACCAGGCAGTTTCGTGATCGCTCCGGCCTCGCGTATAACGGAGTCACGGCTCCTCCCCTGTACCACCCTCCCCTGATGGAAAGTGAGCGCGCAAAAGGAACAGCCGCCGAAACACCCCCTGCAGCTCGTGATGGAAAACGCCACTTCCTCAATGGCCGGCACGCCTTCTTTTTCATACATCGGGTGGATGCGCCGCGTAAACGGCAGCTCGTACACCGCGTCGAGCTCGTGCGTTTCAAGCGGATATGCGGGCGGGTTCTGCACCACGAATACGTCGCCGTGCTGCTGCACCAGCGTCCTGCCGTACACTGCGTCCTGTTGGAGGTATTGCGCCCTGAACGCCCGGGCGTATGCTTTTTTGGATTCGCACACGGCTTCCAGGCTTTCGATGAAAAGCGGTTCGTGCACCGCCGAACTGTCCTTTGCTTTATAGCATGTACCGCGGATAAATGTGATCTGCTCGGCTGCGATTCCGTTGTCGAGCGCCTGCGCGATTTCGACTACCGCTCTTTCGCCCATGCCGTACACCAGAAGGTCAGCGCCGGAATCGATAAGCACCGAGGCACGGACGGCGTCGTCCCAGTAATCGTAGTGCGCGAAGCGCCGCAGGGACGCTTCGATCCCGCCGATGATCACAGGCATGCCCGGGAACGCCTCCCTGCACTTGTTCGCGTAAACAATGGCCGCGCGGTCGGGCCTAAGGCCCGTACGTCCGCCGGGGGAATACGCGTCTTTGGAGCGCAGGCGTTTTGCAGCGGTATACCGGTTCACCATAGAATCCATATTTCCCGCCGTAACCAGAAAGCCAAGCCGCGGGCGGCCCAGCTTTCTGAACGCGTCAGCGTTCTTCCAGACGGGTTGGGGCAGGACGCCGACGCGGTAGCCTTCGCGCTCCAGCACGCGCCCGATGACCGCCGCGCCGAAAGACGGATGGTCCACATACGCGTCGCCCGATACGAGCAAAAAATCAACACAGTCCCATCCGCGTGAAAGCATATCTTCCCGGCTGACGGGCAAAAAATCGTTCATGTATATGCACCTTTGCGTATCATTCATGGATACCAGTATATAACCTGCGCGCGGCGGCTTCAACCATTCTTGCGGGGCACGCGCAAACGGACGGCGTGTACCTGAGCGTCATCCACAAGCATAACCGGCTCCGGTTCTATTTCTTCCAATCCGGCGACGCATTCGACCTCGATCTCGTAACGCGCGCTTCCGAAGGCATAGCTTATGGCAAAGCCGTCCCAGTCAGGCGGTACAACCGGCCTGATAAAAAGGCGGTCTCCCTGTTTATTAAAGCCCAGCATCGCATACACCGTCTGCAGCATCCACGACGCCGCGCCCGTGTACCATGTCCAGCCCGCCCGGCCTTCCTGTCCGGGCAGCGTATACACGTCGGCCGCGGCGACATAGGGTTCTCCGCGGTATTTCGCCAGCCGCTCCGGCGTCCTGGTGCGCTCGATGGGGTTGAGCATGGACAGCAATTGGTGTGCCCGCTTCCCGTCCCCCATTGCGGTCAGTCCCAGGGCTACCCACACGGCGGCATGCGTGTACTGTCCTCCGTTCTCGCGTACACCCGGCAGGTACCCGCGGATATAGCCCGCCTGTTTATCGCCTTCGTCAAAGGGAGGCGTGAACAGTTTCAAAAGGCCGTGCCTTTCTTCCAGCAAATGAGCAAGCACCGCATCCATAGCCGGTTTCAGCCGCTCAGGCGGAGCCGCGCCGCTGATTGCCGCCCACGCCTGGGATATGCAGTCTATCCGGCACTCAGCGCTGTCCTTTGACCCAAGCGGTGTGCCGTCATCGTAAAAGGCGCGAAGATACCATTCCCCGTCCCACGCATGCGCCTCAATGTTTTCCCTGAGCGCCCGGGCGCTGTTTTCCATGTGGCCGGCATCCTCCTGCCTGCCGCAGGCAAGGGCGGTCTTTGCAAAATCCATGAGTACTTTGTAGAGGAAAAACGCGAGCCAGACGCTCTCGCCCCTGCCTTCCCTGCCCACCTCGTTCATGCCGTCGTTCCAGTCTCCGCCCAGCATCAGCGGCAGGCCGTGCCCGCCCATGCGCGTGAGCGTACAGTTTATGGCCCGCAGGCAGTGATCGTACACATCCCCTTGCGCATCGCTCTCACGCGCGCTGAAATATGCGTCGGCCCTTGTCTCCTCCAGCGGCTCTCCATGGAGATAGGGCACGGTCTCATAGAGTATCGAGGTATCGCCAGTTTCCTTCACATAACGTGAAACGGCATAGGGCAAAAACAAAAGATCGTCGCTGATATGCGTGCGTACCCCTGTCGCAGGCGGATGCCACCAGTGCTGCACGTCGCCTTCGGCGAACTGGTGGCGGGCGCACAGCAGGATATGCAAGCGCACCTCGGCTGGTGATGTAGGCAGCAGCGCGAGCACATCCTGCAGCTGGTCCCTGAACCCGTACGCACCGCCCGCCTGATACGCGCCGGTGCGCGCCCAAAGCCTGCAGGCCGTCACCTGATAGGGCAAAAACCCGTTGGCCATGATGTTGAGCGCCCTGTCCGGCGTCCTGACCTGTAAAGCGCCCAGACGCCTGCTCCAGAAATCGCGCACATTGATGAGCGATTGTTCGGCCGCACCATCTTCCAAGGCCTCAGCCGCCATTTTCCGCGCCTGCTCCCTGTCGTCCGCATACCCGAGTATGAAATTGAGCTGTATATGCGCACCCGGTTCAAGCACGATGTCCCCGGCCAACGCCCCGCAGGCCCATCCCGACACGGAAGCGGGCGTCTCTTCCATATCCGCTATGCCCGACGGAGCGCGCATCCCGCCCGCGCCCAGAAAAGCGCCGCGGTCGCAGGCGGCGACGGTTTCTTCCATGTCGCAGCACAGGAAAGCGACGCCTTCGTAGCCCGCAAACATATTTGCCGCCCGTATCATGCCGATCCCGCTGTCGTATTCGGAAAACACGGTTTGCCCGTGATCAAAAGGCGACGTCCCGAGCACCCAGTCTGCATAATAGCATACCCTGAAGGATTTAGCCGTCTGGGACGCGTTCACCAGCTCCACACGTGTGTATTTCAGGCTTTTTTGGGTATCCACCCATACGGTGAGCGCATGCTCGAGTCCGTGGCTTGCGCCTTCGTACCGCACTTTCCCGAAACCGAAACGGATGCGCGTATCCCCGGCCCCCGAAGGCAATGGCGTCAGACTGGACAGTGCGAGGTTCTCCGTATCGAGCAGGTATACGGCTTCGCCCGGCCGGAACTCTGCATTATCGTTGTGCCAAGGCGTAAGCTTGTTCTGCCTGGAATTCTTCGCCCATGTGTACGCTATTCCCTCCGCGGCGCAGAGCGTACCAAACTGCTCGTTCGCCAGCACATTGCACCAGGGCGCCGGCATCGGCCTGGATTCCTTCAAATGTATCACGTATTCAGTGCCGTCAGGTGCGAACCCGCCTGTGCCGTTGCTGTATTCGAGCGGCTCGTCCTCACGCATGGCGCCGCCATGCGCGCGCATATAGGGCTTGGTTTGGCTCCGCTGCTGACCCAGTGCCAATTCACGCCAGCTCTCGCCTGCGTTGAGCACCACGCGCGCTGAATCATCAAGCTGTTTCTGTACTTCCGGCGAAATATCCTTTTCATTGAAAATGTGTACGCACCCGCGGTTCCCCATCGGAACCGGCACGCGCTGGGCCTCGTCCCTGAGGGTCTCTCCCAGCAGCGCGAAATAGTCGGTCTGGGAACGGTTGATGAAAACCAGGTCCACGTCCAGGCCGCAGAAAATCCAGAACCGGTAGAAGGCGAACAGGGACCGGACATCCTCTATCTGGTCCATGCTGTATACATTCGAAAGCACCAACGGCACGTCTCCCGAGATGCCGAGGGACCACAGGTCGCAAATCTGCACCCTTGCTTCTTCCTTCCTGCTTTTCGTGTACAGAAGCCGCGCACTCAGCCGCTGGCACAGGTTGACCTGCGCTCCGTTCAGGCCGATATGGCGAAGGGCCGCCTGTGCAAATGCGCGTGCGAGCTCCTTCGCGTTATCAATAGCCGGCATGGACCGGACCAACCCGTAAAGCTCATACACCGCCTGAACGTCGGGGGCAATACCAATAACGAACGCCACGCGCCTCTTTGAACGTGCGGGAACCGAGAGCCGTGCCCCCCAAGCCATGACCGGATGCGGGCTTTTGGTGCCGATCCTGCCCATACGCCCCTGCAGCCATTGCTCGCGGTCCAAGCAGTATATGAACTCCATGTCCCTTCCGTCCCCGACAAGCCATGCCCCCGCGCAGACAGACGCATCGCAGGCGGTACGTTTGCGCCTTTTGCATAAAAGCAT